>CAZPWZ010000080.1:0-8575 GCA_964590675.1 uncultured Draconibacterium sp. | reverse complement strand
AAGGATAAAACCAGTCAGTATACCCTGATCCGCCGTAACAGTGATAACTAGCTGAAGGTTGTATGGTACCATGAAGCTTATGGTGAACGCATTACCAGGGCTGCAGAATTGTTGAAGCAGGCAGCTGCCCTGGCGGAGGATGGCGGATTGAAGAAATACCTTGAATTGCGCGCCCAGGCATTCCTGACCGATGATTATTTTGCCAGCGACATGGCATGGATGGAAATGAAAACCAATACCCTTGATTTCGTCATCGGCCCTATCGAAAATTATGAAGATGAACTATACGGGTATAAAACCTCCTATGAGGGAGTGATACTGGTAAAAGACCAGGTTTGGAGCAAGAAGCTAGCAAAATTTGCCTCATTTCTGCCCGAACTGCAGCAGAACCTGCCGGTTGAAGCAAAATACAAGAAAGAAAAACCAGGAACCGACTCCGATTTGAATGCCTATGATGTTGTGTTTGTCTCCGGGCAGGCAAATAAAGTCAGTAAAACCATCGCCATCAATCTCCCGAATGACGAAAAGGTACAATTGGAAAAAGGATCACGCAGGCTGCAGCTTAAAAATGCCATGCAGGCAAAATTTGATCACATCCTTTTACCGATTGCCAACGTGCTCATTGACTCCTCACAGCGTTCAAATATCAAGTTTGATGCATTTTTCTCGAATGTCATGTTCCACGAAGTGGCCCATGGCCTTGGGATCAAAAACACCATCACGGGTAAGGGAAATGTTCGCACCGCACTGAAAGAGAAGTATTCATCATTTGAAGAGGCAAAAGCAGATATTCTTGGTTTGTTCATGACCACCAAACTGATCGAAAAAGGTGAAATCATGGATATTACCGTGGAAGACTGCTATGTGACCTATATGGCCGGCCTGATCCGTTCGGTAAGGTTCGGAGCAGCCAGTGCGCATGGCAAAGCCAATATGATGTGCTTTAATTTTTTTGCGGATAATGGGACCTACATGGTCAATTTCGAAAAAATCAAAGAGGCCATGAACAACTGGGCAGCCATCGTTCTGAAGTTTGAAGGTGATGGTGATTACGACGGTGCAAGCGCTTATCTGACCACCAACGGCAATATCAGGGAGGCATTGCAATCGGACCTGGAAAGACTGAAAACAGCCTCCATCCCGCTCGATATCGTATACGAACAGGGCACTTCTGTCCTTGGACTGTAGGAACTGATGCAGGGAATGCAAGGAAAGCAAGGATTCAAGCAGTGAATGAATGAATAAATGAACGGAATGCTTTGCTGATTTAAACCAATGAATAGATATGGCAGACATCCTGGCTGAGAAGGTCAATGAAATAATGGACAGGGCGCAAATGGCAGCTGCAGAATACCAACAGTACAACCAGGAGCAAACCGATACCATTGTTGAGGCTGTTTTCAAAGCCGGGTTTGCCAACCGGGTCAGACTTGCAAAAATGGCGTATGAGGAGACCGGTATGGGGATCTGGGAGCATAAGGTGATCAAGAATGTACTGGGAACACAATTGGTTTATGAGAGTATACGGGATGAAAAAACCGTAGGCATCATATCCTCAGATCCCAAAACAGGTATTACAGAAATTGCCCAGCCACTGGGTCCCATCCTTGCGATAATCCCAGTCACCAATCCCACCTCCACCACTTTGTTCAAAATCCTGATTTGCCTTAAATCCCGCAATCCCATTATCATCAGCGCACATCGCGGAGCTTCCAGATCATGCAGGGAAACTGTCAGGATATGTTACGAGGCTGCACTTGAAGCAGGGGCGCCCGAGGATTGCATACAGATGATCTCGGCCGGAAGTAAGGATTTCACCAACGTGGTGATGGCCCACCCGAAAATTGCGTTGATTTTGGCGACAGGCGGAACAGGACTTGTGAAGGCCGCTTACAGTTCAGGGAACCCGGCCATCGGGGTCGGCCCTGGAAATGTTCCTGTCTTTATAGATGAGAGTGCCGATATTACTTTTGCTGTAAAGAATATAATCACATCGAAAACCTTTGATAACGGAACAATCTGCGCCAGTGAACAGGCGATCGTGGTCATGGAATCCAGGGAGCAACAGGTGAGGGAGGAGTTTGAAAGGCAGCATTGTTATTTCCTGGATGCAGAAGAGGTCATTCAACTAAGCAAGATCGCGATTGTGGCCGAAACCGGGAGCATGAGTCCATTCATTGTCGGACAGTCCGTAAGTGTCATTGCACAAAAAGCCGGGATCACCGTGCCCGAAGGCACCAGATTATTGCTTGCAAAACTTGACGGGATTGGTCATGAGTACCCGCTCTCACTTGAGGTGCTCGCCCCCTTACTTGCATTTTACTCGGCCAGCAGCTACAATGCGGCTATCAATATGTGCATCGACCTGAACTATCTTGGCGGGATGGGGCACAGCGCCTGCATCTATTCCAATGATGAAAACCGGATCATGGAGTTCTCACAACTGTTGAATGCCGGGCGTATCCTTGTCAATACCCCAACTTCGCAGGGAGCCGTCGGTTATTTTTACAATCACCTCCCTCCCTCACTTACCCTGGGTTGCGGTACAGGCGGTAAAAACATCACGACTGAAAACATTACAGCCAAAAACCTGATCAATATCCAGCGTGTGAGCCGGCGCATGCCCAACGAAAAGTGGTTCGGACATGACCAGGCAAACTATTTTAACGAATCACTCAGTACCGAAGAAATCATTACGAACTATTATAAAAACCATTAATCCCGATCCTATGGTAACTTTTAATCATGATGCCCAAAATAAGGTGTTCACAGCAAGCTTCAACGGGCGGATGGACACACTGGCAGTCCAGAAAATCAGTGAAATCATCCAGATCAACCTGCCGGTGAAAGACGGCAAATCCAATGACATGATCATCTTCGATCTGCAAAATGTAGATTATATCTCCTCCTCGTTTATCAGGATTTGCGTGAGTGTTGCAAAGCAGGCCAGGCCAGGTCAGTTTTCAATCATCAACTGCCAGCCATTTATCAAGAAAACATTTAAAATATCGGGACTTGACGACATCCTCCATGTAACTTAAAATCATCCGGCCAGTTTTTTTTTCGTCAATCCGATTATTTGGAGTATCTTTGCAGTCTCATTTGAAAGATTGTATAGCAATCTGTTTGTAATCCTCCCACTTTTACCTTCAGCCCAACGTACATTTTTTTAAAGAAACCCTGGCACAAAGCTGTCTTTTTCAGCCTTGAAGCCGGGGAGATCAATTTTATTTACATTAATAATCATTAAATGAATTTTGAAAATCTGAATCTTATCCAGCCGTTATTGAATGCTGTAAGTAAGAAAGGGTACCTGACCCCGACACCAATCCAGGAAAAAGCGATCCCTATCATTTTACAGGGAAAAGATATTTTCGGCTGTGCACAAACAGGCACCGGTAAAACCGCTGCATTTGCACTTCCGATCCTACATCTGCTCGAAACCGAAAAAGACCGCAACCAGCGTCGTGAAGTAAGAACGCTGATCCTTGCCCCTACCCGTGAACTGGTAGCCCAGATCAGCGAAGAAATAAGCTCATACAGCAAAGGACTCGACATCCGGCTCGTCACCATCTATGGTGGCATCTCACAAAAGGCCCAAACCATGACTTTACAAAAAGGGGTCGATATCATTGTGGCAGCACCCGGACGTTTACTTGACCTGATGAACCAGGGATTTGTCCATCTTAACAAGGTGGAATATCTTGTACTTGATGAAGCTGACCGCATGCTCGATATGGGATTTATCAACGATATCCGGAAGATAACTGCGAAATTGCCTGTTAAGAGGCAAACATTGCTATTTTCAGCAACAGCGCCTGATGAGATCAGGAAGCTTGCTGCTTCGTTGCTTCATAACCCGGTTCAGTTGAACCTGTCACCCGATACCATGCCTCCGATCCTTGTATCCCAGTCTGTTTATCATGTGAAGAAGGAGAATAAAAAGCTTCTCCTAACCCATGTACTTCAGAATGAATCCGTCAAGAATGTACTTGTATTTACACGTACCAAACATGGCGCCGATAAGGTGGTTAAAGACCTGATCCGCAACGGGATCAAGGCTCAGGCTATCCATGGTAACAAATCGCAAAGCGCCCGCGACAAGGCTTTGAAAGACTTCAAAAACAGGACGATACGCGTTTTGGTGGCCACTGATGTGGCATCCAGGGGCATTGATGTGGATAAATTGAGTCACGTGATCAACTATGAGATTCCCGAGCAGGCTGAAACATATGTTCACCGCATCGGCCGCACAGGCAGGGCCGGCGAACCAGGTTCTGCGATGTCATTTTGCTCATCCGATGAAAAGGCATACTTGAAGAACATCCACAAACTGATCCACCGCAATATTGATGTGGTCACCTCGCACCCTTTTGCGATCAACTAGTCAGATTGATCATCAAAGGAAATTGTCATGATTTTCCTGAACTCCATTTTCTCAGCGTAACCATTAACTCCTCCTGTCCGACAGGTTTTGCAAGGTAATCGTTGCAACCGCTCATGACCGCATCCCGGATGGATTCCTGGCTGACATAGGCGGTAAGAATAACAATTGGCAGCTCAGCCCTGAATTTCCTGATGGATCGTGCAGCATCATATCCGGTCATAACCGGCATCATGCCATCCATGAAAATCAAGCCAATCTCCGGATGCTCCTCTGCCAGTTTTACAGCCTGATCACCGCTGGCAGCATGAAGTATGTTAATGCCGGTATCCCTGAATGTATTTTTTAAATATTCGAAATTGGAAAGATCATCCTCCGCAATAAGCAAGGTAAATCCTGAAAAACTCATCTTCTCCATTTGACATTAATTAAATTCATGAACCGGAATACAAGTTAAATTGCTAATTATCTGCTAAAACGCCAAGGCATCAAATGACTTGCCCTTTAGTCCCATTAAGGAAAGGGGTAAGAAACGACACCACATTGCCAGCCAGGAAATCGATATTATACCCTCCCTCCATAATGATCAATTTCGGGATATTCAGTTCTCCGATCAGGTATTCCGCAAGTCTGGAATATATGGCTGAGGTTAACCTGAAGTTTCCTAGCTGGTCCTGCTCAAAAGTATCGACACCCAGAGATAGTACGAGATATTCGGCGCCAAACGAACGCAATAAAGCTACTGCCTCCCGGAATGCCTTAAAATATTCTTCATCGTTAATGCCTGCCGGAAGCGGGAAATTGATATTCTTCACGGTATTTTCCGATACAAATCCGGTGAGGTACGGATAGGAATAGTCGGGATCCCCGTGAATGGAAACCAGCAGGAGGTTCTCAAATCGCTGAATGATATCCTGGGTGCCATTCCCATGATGGAAATCGATATCGAGGATACCCACCTTGACATTTCCATCCGACTCTGGCCTGCCCTGGTCCTGCAGGAATTTGGCAGCCAGGGCAGAATTGTTGACAAAGCAATAGCCCCCGGCATAATCAAATCCGGCGTGATGCCCGGGGGGACGGCAAATCGAAAAAGCGCTGGGTTGGCCATTCAGCAGGTACTTTGCTCCGGTAAGGGCGGTGAATCCGGAGAATTTTACCGCTTCCCATGTACCTTTCACGATCATCGTGCAGCTGTCGGTCATATAATATCCCGCTTTGCCCTCGGGACTCCTGGAGGGAGGGCGGTCGCGCATATGGCCAAGGGCGAAAAACTCAGGCATGATGCCTTCAGGCCATAATCCGGCTGCCACCCACTCTTCATATGCGGTTTGCAGATATTCGAGATAGGATGCCCCATGGATCTTGTAGAAATGTCCTAAATCGAATTGTTCAGCCCGTGCAAGTTCAGCACCAGGTATGTCCATAAGGGCCTCAAGGATAAGTTCGGCCCGCTCGGGCGATTCTCCGTAAGCTTCAACATGGTTTGAAATAAATTCCTTCGGCGGATTATGCAGGATATGATGCGGAGAATGGACAACTATCATAATTTTCGACGAGTTTAGTCGATGATATTCGGGTCATGGGCTTTGATATAGGTCAATAATTCTTTGGCTACATCACTCACCAAAAGTATTTTATCATAATCCAGGCTTACGTTATTCAGATATTGCAGCACCAGGGCATCTCCAATGCTGGATTCGGGGAGTATTCCGGCAAAGAAAAATCCCATTTTCTCAAACTCGGCAGTCAACCAGAAAGTCAAAGGATCTTTAAGTTTCAAAAACAGGTTTATCGCCGCAGGATGCTGAACGCAGAAGCCCTGGAGTATTTTACGGAGCTGCTGCCGGACGTCGGTTCCGTAAGATGCAATAAATATCTCCGCGCAGCCCTCAAGCTCATTAACTCCGGAATTTATAACTGCAACGGGACTGTCATATTCCAGGGAATCGCTGGAAGGTACAATGTATGAATGCGTCGCTCCAAGGTTCTGGTAAAGCTTCGAAACCATTTCTTTGTGATGTTCCGGAACAAAAAGATTATACGAAACCGGTGGCATCATGTATTTGAACCCCAGCGCAACACTGATTCTCTGGGAACCTTCACCCGAGATCCCCTTGAATTTCCATGAGGCAGGACTGGTGGCCAGCAGGATCCCGCAATCGTTGATCTGAAATTTGATCATCGACTTTTGGGTAAAGATGTGGTTGGTCACCGCATAGGCATAGATTCCGCGGAGTTCCCGCTTTTTTGGCACCTGGAACAGGTAGTCAACCAACCTGTTTAATGCACCCTGCCCCCTGTATTCAACGTTCACAAATACGAATGTCAATTCTGCAATGGTATCCTCGGGGTATTGATACAAAAGCGCTGCATGTCCCATGAAAACATTATCTTTTGTAACGGCAACAGCAGAGATCATCTCAGAGGTACGGTTCATCTGAACAAGTCTCTCAGGATAATAAATATGATCGTCGAAAAACGTATATCCGTGCGTCTTATAAGCACAACGTGAAACCTCGATGGCTTCAAACTCGTCCAGCCCTCTCACGTCATATTCGATCTTTTCGGCTATGATACCAGGGGTTTTAATATCCGGGGCGATTTCAGGCTGATTCGATCCTTTAACGGCATCAGGAAGGTATTTGATCATAATCGTTTCCTTACCCTGGGGACCAAGGTTATGAAACGATAGTTCATCCATCACCTTCTGGATCAGGTAAATGCCCAATCCACTGGTTGACAGGTCGTCGAGCACCTTCGATAATTCATATTTCTTAATATGCTCAGGATCAAAAGGAATACCCATTTCCTTGAGGGTGATCCTGATACCCCCGTCAATTTTCTCACAGACTATATCGAATGTGGGATTTTCTTCATCGCTGGCGTGAACCATGACATTTGACACCGATTCTTCAATAGCAATATCAATTTGCTCCAGTTCATCTCCGGAAAATCCGATATTTTTTGCAATTTCCCTTACAAACATCTGAACCAAAAAGGAATATTCCAGCTTATTGGGGAAGGTCATTTTGATTGATTCGTTCGTGTCCATAGTTTATGATTTATAATGACTTATGCTGTTAAATATTTTCCGACAGATTGTAACAGGATGACATGAGGCCGGTTCTAGTAATTCAGCAGACCAGGCCAATCTGATGGGTAAAAATAAATAGAAAAACCGTATACTGCAATTTTATCTCAAAAAGAATAAAATCGGGCAAAGCAAGTGTTGCAGCAGATCACCCCCTCGGATCACTTTTCAGCGGCATTTTCGCCATCTTTTCCACGTTCAGGCTTGGAAAACCAAACTCCTCAACAATTTTTCCCTTAACGAGATAGATCCCATCGCCGCGGAAAGGATACTGAGTAACTGCCTTCGGGAAATGAACGGTGTCAAAAAAATGTCCGTTTACATCGATGAAGGTACCAAAATGCATCCACTCCCTTTTAATTGTACGGACATATTTTATAGTAACCAGCAATCCCAGCATGCGGATGGTTTTTCCAACACGGGAGGTCATTTCATGCGCGAGGATATCGCCCCTGAATTTCGTCTCAAGCAGGTCGAAATAACTATATGTGATAGGAAACCCAAGCAGTTCGATCTCGTCGTATACATCGGCAAGGAGGTTTTGTTCGAGGGCAGGAAGTTCGAATTTCTTAACAGCCGTGGGGAAGAGCAGGGTGTTCTCGTGAATTACGGGGCACGGGACAAGGGACACGGGACGATTTTCGATTGAGTTTTGATCAATTTCCCGGTTTGGCGAGGCAGCGAGGTAGCGAGGCAGCATGGCTGATGCCTGTTTTTTGCCCAGTAACATATGCGCTTCCCACAGCAGCGAAGCTTTGGGTTTGCCGGTAAACCGGAACGCCCCCACCCTGATGAGGATAATCAACTGATCAAGGGTAACCGGAACACATTCTATAAAATCTTCCAGGCTGGAATATGGTCGTTCTGTAAGTCGGAAATCGGAAATTAATTTCCCCACCCCTGCTTCCAGTCCGGCCACATGTATGAATCCAAGGAAAATATCCTTTCCCCGGATGCAGGTCTTGTATTCGCTACGGTTTACACAGGGTACATGCAGATTGGCGCCCGATATCCTGGCCTCATTGAAATAAACCCATGATGAATAAAATCCGCCGAAATTATTGATCACCCCGGTGATAAACTCCAACGGATAATGT
>CAZPWZ010000079.1:0-8599 GCA_964590675.1 uncultured Draconibacterium sp. | reverse complement strand
ATAACGAGACGGATTTTCAGAGACTCGCTTGCACCAACGGACTTCAGCAGTTGTCGTATAATGCAGTATCAACCCTTCAGTATTTTCCAGTATTTTCTGATGCGGACTGTCATTATTGGACCGGATTAGCACTGCAGAACCGGGATGAAATTCCATATCTGAAACAAAATGCATGCCGTCCCGACTCAAGTTTGTCGTTTTAGCGCTGGAGTTGACGCTGTCGGGTATATTAAAATTAAAAAGAGAGCAGAGGATGGGTACTTCTACCGTATAGCGATTCGTTTGCCTTTTTTCTTGACCGTTTGTCATTTGCAACCTCCTCTGCCCATACTCGGTTAGTCATGCATAATTATCTAAAATCTATGATTAATTTTTTCTAATATCATTTCTGTCGTTAACGTGTATAGTATATTGGGGTCGTCAGCGTGACCATTGTCTTGAACTCAGGGATGTACCGCTTGCGCTTGGTGCTCATTGTCAGTTCCTTTCAGATTTAGACTGGCTTATCATATTTTCCAGTTTTAGGGACCACCGCCGAGTCGCTCAGACAATATTCAGTTCTCCAGAAACGCCGGATCATCAACCTCGTTTATGTATTTCAGTTTCGCCCGAAGCGGTTCATAGTAGCAAACACTTTTGCCTTCATTTGTTTTGCTGTGTATTTTCACTTTATAGGTCAGATTATCTTTTTCATTGAACCATTGATATATCCACCAGTCGCCATCCTGTTTTATGGAATATGGTTGTGTTCCAAGCTGCTTAGGCACATTTTTTTCCATTCTGTCTCTGATATCCTCTATCTGACCCTCTTGTTTTGGTATATTGACGATCCGCGCATAAAGCTGGTCTTGAATAAAGGCAAAGGAAACCATGGGGTTGGTGTGATTATGCATCTTCATGCGGCACGGGCCGGTATAGTTGTAATAGGATATTCCGCCTTTTTCCATATACCAGACGAAATACCCATCTTTGTTCAGTTCCTCGATACGGGCACCAAAATCCGGATTATTGCAGTCAAAACCATGCACTAAAAGCGGAAGCATCAGAATGAACCACGCCATGAGGAAAGACATTTTCTTCAGCATCTTGAATCCTTTCATATTGTGAAGATCCTATCAGTAAATTTGGGAAATTGGTTCATCTTATGAATTGGATTTATCTGCCATCTAATCCTTACGTTGTTTCAGCATCACTGTCAATGTGATTTCTGGCACTGGGGCATCAGTCATAATGGGCTATCAATGTTTTTATCTGATATGAGATGGTAAAGGAATGTTGCTGATTGTCCAAGATACCTAATATGATCAATAATATTAAATACATAATATCTGCTATCATATTTACTTTCGTGATATCACGAAACCTCAAAAACGCTAATGTTTGTTGGCAATTCTATCAACAATCCTGGCTCCCATCAAATAACCACCAAATCCAACCATGCCTTAAAGTCCACACATAATTTCTCGATAACATCTACGAAGTAATCAGAGGGGATTCTCCAATTTTATTATTGGAGGGTCCCCTTTTTGTTTTTCCCGTCAAACGAAACCCAATAGATACATGAATTAGAACCCTCAGCAGGTAGGGGCATGTGTTGCTATGCCTTAAATGTGGGTCCTCGTATTCCATGTAAAACAGTCCTGCAAAAATAAATCCATCTTATTTATTTTTTAAAAGACCCCGTAAAAATATTTTTTAGCCCAGGAAAGCTATGTTTTGTTGGGATATTCAGAGCTGCATCAAAATTTCTAAAAAATTTACTTAACTACCCCTCAAAATGCCCACACTATGTATTAAGAAAATGTGAACGGGCTAAATAAAAAATAATTCAGAAACCGCTTAAAAAACATTTTATTCAGCACACTATATATTAGAGCTTTAAAAACCTAAAATCTAAAATGTATGGAGATATGAATGTATGAATATTAACAATGGTATTAATGATGGAGATTGTATGGATAAAACAGAAGACTGGGCAGAACTGAGATTTAATGATCCAAGCCGTATCCCAATAGGCAAATGCCAGCAGAATTTATTTGAAATTGTACGACTGGTTAAGGAGACTAAAACCAGAAGGCTTATAACACGTGAAGGCATAGTCATTGCTGCACTATGCCCCCTTTCAGAAGTAGCTATGTTAGATGATTTACTTGAAAAACAAGGATGATACAAATGATGGATAAAAAAAATGATACATTTATATTAAAAATGGATAAGGTCATCAGGAAATTCGCCAGTGAATACAATTATTTTCTTTTCATTTATAGGCAATATTTAAAGCCTACAGGATATAGATATTTAGACAATTTTGAACGACCATGTCTGCCTTTTGAACAGTTAAAAAATGAGGCTTATAAATGGAGCTTAAGGCTGTATGGGGGATCTGAAATACCTAAGGATAAATATAATATTCTATATGAATATTTTGAATATTTAATAAAACTGCAAAGTCGTTATGGGTATTTCTTTCATTATCCACAAACTGGTAACAACAAATATGATGTCGATTAGTGAGTAAACTTCGCTGGCCAGGCTCCTATAAGATGGTCAGCATTTAATACAGAAAAGTGAGAAAAAAATATTATGAATATGGTTTGTGATTCAAGGCAAGATACAGAGAAGTTTTTATGGTTAATGACAGGGAGAGATGGGTTTGAGCTGCCTGGTGAGACATGCATACACACGTGGTTTTTAAATCCTGGAGATAAAAAGAAACAATCTTGTTTTTATTTTCCTTCAGAGTTGGACAAGGCAGTTGATGATGCTCAAAGAATGAGTGGAAATGTTCATGTTTACGTGGGGCTGGGTTATAGGAAAATGAAATTATTACCAGATGAACGAGGGGAGAAGAAAGATATAGCAGGTATCCCATGCCTCTGGGTCGAGGTTGATGTCAAAGGCGGAACCCATAAAGAACCAAAGCTCCCTGAAACAAAAGCTGAGGCAATCGAATTGGTTAAAAATCTTTTACCCGCTATGCCACCAAATTGCGTTGTCGATTCCGGGGGTGGGATTTATGCCTTTTGGTTTTTTGATAAACCCTGGATTTTCGAGAATGATGCGGAAAGAGAAGCTGGGCATAATCTCAATAAAAATCTATCAAATGCCTTAAAGTTAAAGGCAAGTGAGAAAGATTGGAAGACAGATACTGTAAGTGACTTACCACGTGTTTTGAGGCTCGCTGGAACAAAAAACATAAAAAATCTTGATGATATTAGAGATGCAAGAATTGTAGAATGCTCTGATAGGTTTTACACCGTGGATGAACTGAAACAAATGCTCCCTAATGTTTTATCAGAACCGAAGAAGAAAGCCCCACTGGCGAGAAAGTTGAGAGTGATCCCAAACAACGTTTCGGTTCAGAAACAGGAAGAATATCCACCTACCTATTTCGATTTGGTCAAATCCAAATGTAGATTTATTTCCCACTGTGTTGAAGATGCTGCTGATTTAACGGAGCCTCAGTGGTACGCCATGCTGACTATTGCTGCAAGGTGTGAGAATGGAGAAGCGCTATGCCATGTTATAAGTAAGCCGTATCCTGGGTATAGTGAAGAAGAAACAGCGTTGAAAATTGAACAAGCACTTATGAAAACAGGACCAGTTACCTGTGTTCACATAGAGACAAATCTTACCGACGAATACTGCAAAACTTGTCCTTACAAGGATAAGGTTACAAGCCCCATTAATTTAGGAACCAGAACTGACTTTATTGATGAATTGAACCAAGAGTATGCCGTAGTCCTGGTCGGCGGGAAATGCTGTGTTTTGAGAGAAACCAATGACCCAATAAATGGGCATCCTGATATTACTTTAATGTCTTTCCCGGATTTCCATAACTGGTTGGCAGATAAAAAGATCCAAATCCTTGAGAAACCTCGTTCCATTAGCAAAATATGGGAAAAATCTGATAGGAGACGCAAATATGAAGGGATAATATTCAACCCAAAAGAAGATATAAAGGGCTATTACAATTTATGGAGAGGTTTTGCTATTGAACCCAAAGAAGGAGATTGTTCCCTTTATTTGGACCACATTTTTAATGTCATTGCTGGTGGAGATGAAAATATTTACCAGTGGATATTGGGGTGGATGGCGAGAATCATCAAAGATCCGGGAGGAACAAGACCTGGTACAGCCATTGTTATGCTTGGAAAACAGGGAACTGGTAAAGGCGTCTTTGTTAAGTATTTTGGAAATATTATCGGAAATCACTATATCCAGATAAACAATCAAAATCAAGTTACGGGGCATTTCAATTCACATCTAAAAGCCGCAATATTAGTTTATTGCGACGAAGCAATTTGGGGAGGAAATAAAGATGCCGAGGGAGTTCTGAAGGGGATGGTTACGGAGGACATGATAATGGTGGAAGCAAAAGGTAAAGATTCATACCCAGTAACAAATCATATGAATCTCATTTTTGCCTCCAATAACGATTGGGTGATTCCGGCAGGACTTGAGGAGAGGAGATTTTGTGTTTTGGATGTAAAAGATAGTGTCCGAGGAGATGGTGAGTATTTCACAAATATCTGTGATCAGATGGAGAATGGTGGCTGCGAAGCATTACATTATTTTCTTCAAAAATTTGATATCAGTAAAATTGATTTGAGAAATATTCCAAAAACAAATGCACTATTTGAACAAAAAATGCATTCCATGAACTCATTTAAGAAGTGGTGGTACGATGCGTTACAAAATGAAGGTTTCTATAATGAGGATGAAGAAAAAAAGGTTGAATTTTGGCCTTGGAATCAGCCCCATGAAACAAAAAGACTTTACGATGCATACCTGCTTTCTTCAAAAGAAGTAAATGGTAAAAATCATTTGTCGCAGGCTCAATTTGGTACTGACCTGAATAAGATTTCTCCCAAAATTGTTAAGACACGTCCTTCAATAAATGGGCAACGAATTGGCTGTTACGTTCTACCTCCTCTTGAAGAGTGCAGAAAATACTTTGAAATATTGGTTAGTGCGGAAAATAATATTTCTTGGACAACGGAGAATTATTTCGATGAAAATGAGATGGAAAGCACAAAGTGCGACGCCTACCCAAGTATCACATTGCGGAATGATGTTTTTGACGACATTACATTGTAGATGGAATCAGATAGCTGCCATAGCGGTCACAGGGGACAAAAAGTGCTATGGCAGGATGAATCCTAAAAAAACGCATATTTATTTAAGAAATAAATTGGCTGTCATAGCGGTCATAGCGGTCATAGCACTTTTGAAGAAATTGCAGAAAATATATTTTTACCAGCAGGAAGGCGAGGGAGCGGCCATGAACTATGTCCTAATAATATTTTTTTATAATTTTGAAAAGTGCTATGACCGCTATGACCGCTATGGCAAATAACTGTATTTATTACTGATATGAAATCAATTCACTATGGCAGCGCTATGGCATTTGGTGTTTCGCTATGACCGCCTCAACCTCTCTCTCAATTATTGGAGTAAAACAAATCATGAATCAGCTACCAGCAGAACAAGAAAAGAACACAGCAGTACCTGCAGAAAACAGGTTCGACAAGGTTATCACAACCCTCTCCCAATCTGTCGGGATCTCATATATGGCAGCAGCAAATCTTTTATCTCAGGCATTGAAAAGCTCTATCCCAACCACAAATACACCAACGCCTGAGTGGGACTATATCGGAACTATGCTCTCATCGTTTGAGCCAAGAAATGTACAAGAGGCAATGCTGGCTGTGCAAATGGTCGGAGTTCACAATCAGACAATTGAACTTCTTTCAAAAGCTACCAAATATGATGCTTTGTTTGCAAAAGAAGAATACCTGAAACTGGCTTTAAAAATGTCCAGGCTTTTTGCTACCCAGCTCGAAACCCTGAAGAAAATTCGGTCCAAGGGGGAACAACGAATGATCGTGGAGCATGTCCATGTTCATAGCGGCGGCCAGGCAATTGTCGGGAATATAGCGTCAGACAAGGTTTAAGGGGGTATGGACTATAATGAATATCACAGAAACAACCATTACACATTTTTGTGGCGCAAGAACCAGATCCGGAAACCCATGCGAGAATCTTCCAGTAGATGGGAAAAAGAGATGTTTTCAGCATGGATGTGCTTTCGGCGCCGGAGCACCTATAGGGAACCAAAATGCTTTTAAGCATGGTTTTTATAGTGCCAGTGCGGTTGCAGAACGTCAGTCTTTGCAGGCATATTTGAAGGAGATGCAGGACATGGTTAAACAATGCTGTGGTTTGTAGGACATGGTTTGGCCTGGTTGGTTAAATCTGGCTGGGTGCGAACCCACCTTGCTTGAGATATGATCATGATGTGAGTTTTTAGGCAAAGTCTGTATGGTGTGTTTTCTACTGTAATATCAGTAAGAGGGTCGAAGTAATATTGAAATACAAACTGCATTATCGTAATGGGTGAGTTTTTTTGTTGCCTTTAGATGAAGCGGATTTTATGATGCAGAAAAAACAAAAGCACACTATAAGCACACCGTCATATTTGATGATTTGAATAATGCCTATAAGTAACTGATATTATTGGTGGGCCGTGTTGGAATCGAACCAACAACCTACTGATTAAGAGTCAGGTGCTCTACCTGATTGAGCTAACGGCCCGCTGAGAAGCAGGATGAATTATCTTTTAAAAACTATCAATTATCGTTCAGTTTGTCAAGTTTTCTATTTATAGAAAACATAAGGTTCCTGATTAATAGATGAAAACCAGTGCAAATCCCTGCATCAGTGTTATTATTCCCACCTACAACCGTTGCTGGATTCTGAAAGAAGCGATTGATTCGGTTCTGTCTCAGAAATTTACCGATTTTGAGATCATTGTTGTAGATGATGGTTCAAATGATGCCACATCGGTGCTTTTATCGGCATACGAAGATCAAATAATCACAATTCATCAGGAAAACAGAGGGGTGAGCGCTGCCAGGAATGCCGGAATATTGATCGCAAAAGGCAATTATGTCGCTTTTCTGGATTCGGATGATAAGTGGTTGTCAGAAAAGCTTTCCTGCCAGGTGTCTTTTTTTCAGGTGCACGCTGAGGCTGTGATTTGTCAAACCGACGAAATATGGATTCGAAACGGTGTTCGCGTCAACCCAAAAAACCAGCACAAAAAACTGTCTGGAATGATTTTTGAGCCTTCACTTCAGCTTTGTCTGGTCAGTCCATCAGCGGTGATGATCAAAAGAAGTCTTTTTGATGAAGTCGGTTTGTTCAATGAGGCATTTCCTGCCTGCGAAGATTATGATCTGTGGTTAAGAATCGGGCTTTATTATCCCATTTATTTAATTGAGCGCCAGATGGTTATAAAGCGCGGCGGCCATGACGATCAACTGTCCCGGAATTCCGGGCTGGACCGGTACCGGATTCAGTCAATCGTCAATATACTTGAAAGCCATCTACTGACGCAACAATACTATCAAGCTGCTGTTGATGTTCTGAGAGATAAATGTCGGATATATGCGGATGGATGCATCAAGCGGGGCAGAGCGGACGAGGCCGGGTTTTATCGCAAAATCATTAATTGCTATTGATATTGTTTAAGAAAACGATTTTGATCGGCGCACATGGCGAATTTGATTCTGTTAAAATACAAATTGCTTTGCAGAAAGGGAATTTCTCTGCTATTTTTTTGTAATGAAGCGGATGTCGAGCTTGGCTGCCGACTTGTCACTTTTTAACCAGCAACCCGATAGAGCGAAAGTTTAATAGACCCTATTATGAAAGATGAAAACGGCCTTTACTATTACCCATTTCCGGATAACAAACGTGTGCGGATGTATGTGCAGGATGTTGACGGTGTCATCTGTTTCAGATTGTGGAGCGCTGATGATGTCGAGCTTTGGAAAGCCCATGGCTGGATGCCCTATAGGGCCATTCTGGAGGCTTCTCAGATGAACACCCAAAAGCATTTTGACCCGAAGCAGGCATATGACGTTCGGGTGGCGCGGGAATTGCTGGAAGACAACATGAAATAAAAACTGGCAACGGGTCATCGGTAAAGGGTAAGAATAAATGCCTGTAGCCCATTACCTATGACCCATTGCCAGTTTGCATCAGTACCGGTAATGATCAGGCTTGAACGGTCCTTCAGCCGGTACGCCCAAATAATCGGCCTGAAAGGGCGTCAGCCGGGTGAGTTTTGCACCGAGTTTTCCCAGATGAAGTCTGGCGACTTCTTCATCCAGAAGCTTGGGCAGGGTATAGACCCGGCATTCATGTTTCTGGGTTGCCAGGGCAATCTGAGCCATGCACTGGTTGGTAAAGCTGTTGCTCATGACAAAACTGGGATGACCCGTGGCGCATCCCAGATTGACCAGCCTGCCTTCAGCCAGGATCAGGATGGATCTACCGGAATTAAGGGTCCATTTGTCCACCTGGGGCTTGATATTCTCCTTGACGCACCCGGGGGTGCTTTCCAGATAGGTCATCTGTATTTCGTTGTCGAAGTGGCCGATGTTGCAGACGATGGCCTGATCCTTCATCTTTTCCATGTGGCTTCCGGTAATGACATGGTAGCAGCCCGTGGCCGTGACAAAGATATCGCCAATCGGTGCAGCCTCTTCCATGGTCATGACCTGGTAGCCTTCCATGGCTGCCTGAAGCG
>CAZPWZ010000078.1:0-8687 GCA_964590675.1 uncultured Draconibacterium sp. | reverse complement strand
ATGAACCGGATAACCGCCAGTTGCTGAAAATCCTTTTTCCCGAAATAGGCGCATGTGGGCATAACAATGTCGAAAAGCTTTTTTACCACGATGGCCACTCCCTTGAAATGGCCCGGCCTGAATTTGCCTTCCATAACCTTGTCCAGCATTCCGAATTCAATATCCATCGTAACCTGTTCGTTGTCAGGATACATCTCGGATGCATTTGGGGCAAACAGCACATCACATTCAATTTCTTCCAGCATCCTGGCATCAGATTCAAGTGTGCGGGGATATTTTAACAGGTCCTCCCTGTTGTTGAACTGAATCGGATTGACAAAAATGCTGCAAACAGAGAGGTCGTTTTCAGCTTTCGATCGCTTCACCAGGGTCAGGTGGCCCTCATGCAAAGCCCCCATGGTAGGCACAAATCCAATGGTTTTTCCATTCTGCCGCTGCAGGTTAAGGTAATTCTTAATTTCAATGATTGTTGTGAATGATATCATTGGTTATAATTTGTAGTGGCTAGAAGCAATGCTTTATCTTGAGGATATGCAAAGTTGCAAAAAAAAAACCATCCTGATAATCCAGGATGGCTAACTTATTCAGGGTTTTGTATTTAAATTATCACAGGGATCCTTCGTCATATGCTTTTTCACCATGCAATGCTGCATCCAAGCCGGCCTTTTCATGCTCTTCACTCACCCTTACAGGGGTTAGCATATTGATCAGTGCCAGCATGATATAGGTGAAGATGAAAGCATAGGCTGATGCTGCAATCACCGTGATGAGCTGCTTGAAGAAAAATGTCGTTTCGCCAAACCATAAACCGTTTGATGTTACAACCGGATTAATCGATCCATAAGCGAACACTCCCAGAAGGATGGTTCCAAGAACGCCGCCTACGCCATGAACACCCCATACATCAAGGGCATCGTCCCACCGCAGTTTATTTTTCAGTTGAACCGCCAAATAACAGGTCAATCCGGCAGCAATGCCAATAATTGGGGCCGACCACATTGGTACAAATCCCGCGCATGGGGTGATGGTTGCCAGTCCTGCAATTGACCCTGTCAGCAATCCAAGCAGCTTCGGCCTGCCTTCGCGGATCCACTCAATGGCGACCCATGCGGCCGTGGCAAAGGATGCAGCCACATCGGTATTGATAAAGGCAAGGGCAGTGATACTATCCACCTGAAGCTCACTTCCAGCATTGAAGCCATACCATCCGAACCATAACAAGCCACTTCCAATGGCAACCAATGGAATGCTGTTTGGGGTCGAGTTTTTATCTGTACGCGCACCAACATAAAAAACAGAGGCAAGTGCTGCAAAACCGGCAGTGGCATGAACCACAATCCCGCCTGCAAAATCAAGCACTCCCCATTGGGCGAGCAGTCCGTTGCCCCAAATCATGTGGACAAACGGGTAGTATACCATGATTTGCCACACTGTCAGGAATATCATGTACGAGCGAAAGGTCACACGGTTAACAAAGGCCCCGGTGATCAGCGCAGGAGTTATGATGGCAAACATCATCTGGTAAACAATAAAAACGATTTCCGGGATTTTTCCATTGCCGGCATAGATTGAATCAATGGTGACCCCATTGAGAAATATTTTATCCAAATTTCCGAATATTCCGCCTTCCCCGCCACTGAAGCACAGCGAGTAACCGAAAGTCACCCATAATACGGTCGTCCAGGCCAGTGAGGCAAAACTCTGTATCATAATGCCCAGTATGTTTCGCTTGGTTGCTAATCCGCCGTAGAAAAACGCCAGCGCTGGCGTCATTAACATGACCAGACTCGCCGATAACAGCATGAACCCGGTTGAACCAACATCTATTGTACCCATATCAATTATTTTAGATTTACGATTTACGATTTTGGAATTTTTCAACTTTTACAGAGAGATACCGAAGACCAGGAATATACTTTCCGCCTGCGGATTGGTAATGACAGATCCAAAAACCGGGAGTGCATAATCTTTGGTAATAGGGATTGATTTTGACACCGTGCATCCGGCATTGATAATTCCGCCATAGGGTCCGTACCAGGATGAACCAAAAGGAATACCGCCAACGAATGGCTTAACGCCGAAACCTTTGACATTAAACTGGTAACCGGCCTCAAAATAGGTTGAGTAGTTGTTATCGTCCCCTGCACCATATACTCCGGTAGAGTCTTTCCCTTTGTCAGCCCCATAAACCAGGGTGCCCGCATAGAGCTGCAGTGGGAATTTCTCAGGACCCGCCCATGAAAGACAAACCTCAATCGTGTGACCGGTGGTTTTATTTTTGAAATCGAAGTACCTGTTACCGCTGTTGGGATCGAGTGAATTGGGCAGGAAATAATCATAGGCCATGATTGTGAACCCTTTCCATGTATAGGACAGGTAAAAGTCCACCTCCGAGTAATTTCCCATATTGGCAGTGGTGGTGTCATTGATCTGCTTTGAGTACTCGGTCAGTCCATATGAACCCCAAAAACCTGCCTTAAATCCTGCCACCGAAAAGGCAACAGCTGGCTGAATGCCGGGAGAATTTCCATAGTCAGCCCCACGCCAGATATAGCGGCTCACAAGGTCGGCACCAACGCTGAAGGTGGCGGCACTGCCCGTTTTGACTTCTGTTTTGTTTTCATCCTGCAGCTGGGCTTTTGATCCAATCGACAGCGTCATGAGGATTACCACCAGGATGAATGATCTGAGTAAGTTTGCGTTTCTTTCCATTGCAATGTGTTTGTTAAATTTTTCACATGCAATGTTAGGGCGTCCCCTGGTCCTGTGCAATCCTGTAAAATACTGAAATTTAGTAGGGTAAATGACTGATCATCCAATACGTGATGTGCGTATGACCGGAGGTTGAATATGACCGGATCCCGGAAAGGCGGGATTTAAACTTCGACGATTTTATTTCTGATCGCATATTTGATTAACTCAACGGTTGATTTCAGCTCGAGTTTTTTCATAATATGGTTCTTATGTGTTTCAACAGTGCGGATGCTGATATCGAGCTGGTCGCTGATCTCTTTATTGATAAATCCTTCAGCAAAGAGCTTTAGTATTTCAATTTCCCTGGATGTAAGCGGTATCGGCCCCCCCTGTGCAGCTAAATCATCTTCTTTGGCCTTACGGACATAGCTTTTCAGCATGATCCGCGAAATGGCATCCGAAAAGAATTCCTCTCCCTCATATATGGCGTGGATCGCGCTGAGAAGTTCCTCCCGGGAGGTGTTTTTTGGCAGGTATCCTTTGGCCCCGGCCTTCACCGAATTAAAAATAAAATCCTCATTGGTGTACATCGACAGGATAAGGACCCTGATCCCCGGGTATTCAGCATGAATACGCCTGGTAATTTCAATGCCGTTCGTATCAGGCAGGGAAATGTCAAGGATCAGGATATCAGGCGGATCCACTGATATCTTTTCAAAACATTCCTTTCCGGTGGAAGCCTCTCCAAGAATGCTGATTTCATTTGAACTCAATAATAATGCCTTGATGCCATCCCGCACGAGCTGGTGGTCATCCACGAGGAAAATCCTGATTGTTGACATGTGAAATAAGAATTGGTACGTTAACTGATATTGTTGTGCCTTTCCCGGAGGCAGAGCTGATTTCAATGCGTCCATTGAGCAAACTTACCCGTTCACGCATATTGTGTATGCCGTTGCCTCCCTCTTTCCCGGCAATTTCAGGAGAAAATCCCTTGCCGTCATCACGGATCGTCAGGGATAAACTGCCGGCTTTCCGGTTAAGGTTGACCCAGACTTCCTTCGCTTCGGCGTGCTTTACAATGTTGCTTAGCGCCTCCTGTGTCAAACGATATATGTACGTCTGAATCTTTTTATCAAGGTTGTCAAAGTCGCCTTTGGCTTCAAAATGGATTTTAATTCCACTGAGTTCCTCTGTATCAGCAAAAAGATTCCGGAATGCAATGGCCGGTCCGAAAGCCTCAAGCACCGAAGGCATCAGGTTGTTGGAGATCCGGCGCACTTCATCGATGATCTGATCAAAGTACTTTTTCAGCTCCTGGATCGAATTTTTGATCTCGTTTCCATCCTGGTAGAGCAAACTTTCAAGCCGAAGTTTGATGGCAATAAGCAGCTGGCCTATGCCGTCGTGCAATTCCCGCGACAATCGCTGCCGTTCCATCTCCTCACCATCAATCACTGAACGCATCCGGCCGAAACGCTCCTGCTGCAATTCTGAAGTCTTCTCTTTAATCTGGCGCGCCATGATGTTAAAGGATTCCGTCAGAAGGCCTATTTCATCCTGCGTGGTAACCGGCAGCACGATATCATATTGGCCTTCTCCTAGTTTGACCGCTGCATTGTTTAACCGGATGAGCGGTTTGGTCATATGCCTTGAAATGAAAAAAACACATATGAAAAAGATGATCAAAATCAAAACGCTGAGCAACAGGATCCTTGAACGGGTTTCATAAATTGGAACCATGGCTTCCTTATTGTCGATTTCGGCGAGGATCACCCAGTTTAATCCCGGAACAGAGATCTTTCCATAAGAAGAAAGAACCGGTATGCCGCGATAATCGTTCGTGATAATACAGCCTTCCTTCCCCTGCATTGCATCTGCTGCCGATTTTGTATTCACGATGGTCCTTAGGATTGAGTTAGGCTGAAACCGCGAAGTTGAACGCATTTTGTTATCAGATCCCACAAGATATGTTTCACCACTTAATCCCAGCCCGCTCAACGGATTGTTATTCAGCATGATGGTGTCAAGGGTCTCCAGGGCGACTTCCAGTAGAAGGGTGCCCGGATCTGTCGCATGCTGATCATTGGGAACCCGGATTCTTGATGCAATGAACAATCGTGGTTTCATTAAAGCACTATCATATATATCATCCAGGATTCCCACAGTTTGATCCTGCAGAAGGCTGTTTATTTTATTCATATCCAGGATTTCAGGCACAGGTCTGATGCCCGGGGAGCCTGGATCGGATGAGCTCTGGCAGATGCTGGTTTCCGGATCCCGGATGATATAATAACCGGAGAAATGAGGTTTAAATAACCGGATTTTCGAAAGAAACCGGTTGCTTTTATCCAGCAGGAGGTTTTGAAGTTTCTCCATTGATTTATTCACCGGGCCCTCATTTGGCTGATTTACCGCGTGGGAGGCGCCACCCTCCGAAAACACCCTTAAATCCTGCGTGATTTCAATGACATCCTGTTCGCTGGCTAAAAATATAACATCCCGCGACCGGTCGGTGAAAAATTGTTCAATTTGGTTCTTTTTCACAATGCGGAGAGAGGTGAGCTGATCAAAAGTCCGGCTAACCAGGGCAGTTTTCGTGCTGTTAAATGAGACCAGGCTGATAATCGCAATCGCACCAATGCCCAAAAAAACAAAGTAAAGGATGAGTTTTTCGCTGAGGAGGATTTTCTTCATTGAATTTTGGTACTTTTGAATCCCTTCATTTCAGATTCTGAACCGAACCATGCGCAAACATACTAAATTTCTGATTCTATGGCACTGTTTTTTGTAAGAGAATCACGTATCAAGGCTCTCAACCGGGCATTGTTCATCATCCTGCTGTCATATGCTGCGATAGGTATCCAGTTGCAGGCACAGGTTAAAAAGGTTACCTACTTTGCCGATCCTGCAGCGGTGCCGGCCGATCTGCCTGTTACGATCAAACATCTCACGGCAAATGTTCACTTTTTGCCTGGTGAAAACCGTGTTTACGGTACTGCAAAATTCACCTTCATTCCAAACCGCTATCAAACCGATTCCATCTTTTTTCATACCCCCGACTTTAATGTGTCGGTTGTAAAAATCAACGGCAGGGCGGTGAGGTATCACCAATACGGATCGAAGCTGGTGATTTTCCCGGAGGGCGATGTGATAAGGCCAAGGGAATATGCAGTAGGGAGAGATGCAGATGATAGAATTGTTCCGCGTGATACCATTACCATCGGGTATGATGCAACGCCTCAGGCCGGGGCCATCTATTTTATCGGATGGCGGCCGGAAGAAGCAGGCAAGCGTAAGCAGATTTGGGCCCACCGGCCGCACGGATGGCTGCCATACATGGAAGGCCGGATTACGATGGATTTATTTGTCACATTCGATTCAAATTACAAGGTTTTCTCGAATGGCGAGCGCATGTCAAAAACAGGAAATCCTGATGGTACACTAACCTGGCATTATGCCATGAAGAAGGATCATCCCTTTTTTTCAACCGCGCTTGTGATAGGAGATTATGAATTTAAAACCGCTGAAACCTCCCGAGGTGTGCCGCTTGAATTCTGGTACTATGCTGATATGCCCGACCGGGTTGCTTCAACATATGCCTATACGGAGCAGATGTTTGATTTTTTCGAAAAGGAGATGGGAGTGCCCTATCCCTACCCGGTTTACAGGCAGGCGCCGGTTATCGACTATATGTACGGAGCAATGGAAACAACCACCAGCACGGTATTTGGGGACTATATGCAGATTGACCCGCGGGCATGGTGGCAACGCAATTATGTGAATGTAAATGCACATGAACTGGCTCACCAGTGGTTTGGCAATTATGTCGCCCATTTTGTCAATCGCGATGTTTGGCTCACCGAAAGTTTTGGGACCTATTATGCCAAGATGTTTGAAAAAAGCATCTTTGGAGAGGATTATTACCAGAACATCCGCAATGAGGAGTTATTGCTGACGCTTGAAGCTGCCGGGAAAAACAGTTTCCCGGTTGGCGGGACCCAGGGAGGAGTGCAGCGGATCTATCAGAAAGGTTCGCTGGTACTGGATATGCTCCGGGATGTTATGGGCGATCGTGAGTTCAGGGATGCCATCCGGCATTATCTTGAGAAATATGGATTTGACTATGCCGAAACAAACGATTTTATCCGTTGCGTTTATGAAGCCACGGGCAAACCATATAATTGGTTTTTCGATCAGTGGATTTTACGGGGGGGGGAACCAGAATATCGCATATCCGATTCTGTTATCATTGATGATCAAGCCAATGCTGTAACATATTTCAAAGTAAGCCAGGCACAGGAAATCAACGAACTGAACGGACTTTTTAAAATGCCGGTAACATTCGAGGTTTTTTATAAGGATGGCTCCTTTGACAGTAAAAAAGTGCTCATCGAAAACAATTACACGGAGGTTCTGATTCCGAATCCCGACAGGAAGCAGGTCGACTTCCTTTTATTCGATCCAAACAGGAAGATCCTCAAAAAAACAATTTACAACCGAAGTTTTGACCGGCTGGCAGCCCAGGCTTTAAGAGCTAAAAATATGATCGACAGGTATGATGCCTGGCTTGCTTTGCGGACAGTGCCAGTCGACAGCAAATTTGACATTTTGGCAGCCGCATTTTCGAAGGAGACCTTTTGGCTCAATAAAGCTGAAATACTGAGTCAACTCCCTGCAGATTATTCCCCGGAAGCGATGGAGATTTTTCGCCAGGGATTGAACGACCCGGATGCCAACGTGCGGAAAGCTGCATTGAAAAACCTCCAACCTGTTCCTGACCTGCTTCAAAGCAAGGTCGAAGAGATGCTCTTTGACTCCAGTTACCTTAATGTTGAATTGGCGCTGGGGGCGCTGTGTGTTTCATTTCCCGGGGACATAGATTATTATCTTGAACTGACCCAGGATATGGAAGGATGGCGCGGGATGAATATCAGGATGAAATGGCTGGAAATGGCGATCAAAAATGGAAGAACCCGGTATTTAACTGAGCTTGTCAGCTATACCAGCCCTATATTCGAATTTGAGACCCGTATCAATGCATTCAACTTGCTAAAAAAGTTAAATGTTACTGATGCCGAAACGAGGGGAAATGCCGAACTGGCTTCCAGGCACTGGAATAATAAACTTAGCGCTGCTGCGAGGGATTATCTTAAAAATTGACACAATTGGCAAGTAAACCAAAGATAATCACCCGCACCGTCCTCCTGGTCTCTTTTGTGAGCCTGTTCACTGATGTGGCCAGCGAGATGCTCTATCCGATCATGCCGGTGTATCTCAAATCGATAGGCTTCTCCATACTGCTGATCGGCATCCTGGAAGGAGTTGCCGAAGCCACCGCCGGATTAAGTAAAGGGTACTTTGGTAATCTCTCGGATATCCGGATGAAAAGGGTGCCTTTTGTCCGTGCCGGATATACATTGAGTGCCATTTCCAAACCTATGATGGCACTGTTCACCATCCCGATATGGATATTTTTTGCGCGTACGCTTGACCGCTTTGGCAAAGGGATCCGTACCAGTGCGCGCGATGCCATGCTGAGTGATGAAACCACCCGGGAACACAAAGGAAAAGTTTTTGGCTTCCACCGCTCGATGGATACGATCGGCGCCTCTATTGGCCCGGTTATGGCCCTGATCTTCCTGCATTTCTATCCCGGGCAATACCAATGGATGTTTTTTATTGCCTTCCTGCCAGGGCTTATTGCCATCGGCCTGACGTTTTTGTTGAAAGACAAGATAAGGGGGGTGAATGGGAATGAGATCCCGGGAGCAGATAGCGGGGAAGCGCCGGGTTTATCAGTCGGCAACGTTGCAAAACAACCGGCCATTGGATTTTTCTCCTATCTCAGCTACTGGAGTAAAGCGACACCTTCATTCCGGCACCTGGTTGCCGGCCTTTTGGTATTTACACTCTTTAACAGTTCCGATGCCTTCCTGCTCCTGGCCCTCAAAGAACAGCAACTTTCTGACAGCATGATGATCGGGATGTAT
>CAZPWZ010000077.1:0-8688 GCA_964590675.1 uncultured Draconibacterium sp. | reverse complement strand
TGCTGACATCTTGGATCAATCGCGGAGACTGTTTGTCTTAGGAATGAACTTAGGAGTTGACACCACCAGAAAATCTTCAATGGTAAACATTACGGCCGACCAGGCCACGGAATATTCCATTGAAGCCGAAGCAATTCATGGTGCATTTCCTGAAATAAAAACGATGCGTACCGACCTTCCCGCAGCAGGGATCTCCATGGTGCTAATTGCGGTTAAAAAATCAAGACGGGGTCAAATTCATCAGATGGCAACCAAAATCCTGGCGGAAAAAATGATCAGCAATGTGAAATTCCTGCTTTTTGTTGATGAACTTCCGGATCTTGGCTCCTTATCACAAATCGTATGGCTTGTTGCCAACAACATTGACCCTGTGCGCGATTGTTTTTACGTGGAGCAGGAACCAGGGATGAATATTCCCACCTTATGCATCTATGGTACGGCAAAATCGCGTGAATTAGACAATTTTCAGCGCGACTGGCCCAATGTGATTGTCATGGATGAACAGACCATCGCTTCAGTCGATGGTAAATGGGCGGATCTCGGGCTGGGTCCATTGATCCCATCTCCCTCGCACATTTATAAATCCCTGGTTATCAATTCCGGAGCTATTTCGTAGCGCATTCCATTGGATAATATTACATTTCTTTTACTACATTTGCAGGTTAAAATGATATACATGAAGCATACTTTACATAGATATTTAATTTCCCTTTCATTTCTTTTCATCTCCCTGAGCTCGGCAGCGCAGGTTTCTGTTATCAAGGGAATGGTCACCGATGAGAAAACTTCGGATCCATTGCCGTTTGTCAATATCGGGGTAAAGGGTCAGACAATCGGAACATTTTCTGACAGTAATGGCGCCTATCGGCTGGAGCTCCCAGCCGGACAATACGATCTCTACATCTCATCGGTAGGTTATGAAAAATTGGAAAAGCATATCCATCTCGATGGCAGGAAAACCTATGTGATCGATATGCAGCTTATCACTACCTCCCAGGAACTCGGCACCGTGATTGTTTCGGCCTCCAAATATGCACAGAAGATCCAGGAGTCCATTTCTTCGATTGAAGTTCTGAAAGCTAAATCAATTGAAATCAGCAATCTCCCTACGGCCGATAAACTGGTCGACAAGATGCCGGGTATTACGATTGTCAATAATGAGCCGCAGATCAGGGCTGGAAGCGGCTTCAGTTCGGGGCTTGGATCCCGTGTTATGGTCATGGTTGACGAGATACCCCTGCTCAGGGGTGATGCAGGCCGGCCGGATTGGAACCTGCTCCCCATCGATGACGTTGATCAGATAGAGCTTGTAAAAGGTGCATCCTCAGTGGTGTTTGGTTCGTCGGCCATTAATGGGGCTGTCAATGTTCGATCTGCATGGCCCAAAGATGAACCTGTCACAAAAATCAATACTTTCCTTGGAATCTATAGTAAGCCCGAGCGCAAGTATGCCACACCCTGGACAGGTATGAATCCTATGGTTTATGGAATCACGGTAACACACTCCCAGAAATTTGACAACAAGGACCTGGCAGCTGGTTTGAGTTATTATAATGACCAGGGTTACATTGGCGGCACACCGGAAGGGAAGGTGGCTGATACAATATACAATGGGGGCCAGTTCAATAACAGGATCAAATTCTATTTCAACTCAAGGGTCCGTTCAAAAAAGGTTGATGGACTAACCTATGGTCTCAATGGAAACTTTATGTATCAGCAGAATGCTGAGACCTTTTTCTGGTATGATGCTGATACCAACATTTACAGGTCCTTCCCTGGATCGTTATCAAAGTTTAAGATATTCACCTTTTACGTTGAACCGTTTTTAAAGTATTATGCAAAAAACGGGGACGTGCACTCCCTGAAGAACCGTGTTTATTACCTGAATTCAGAAGGGTTATACAACCAGTCTTCACTAAGTGTGACGATATACAATGAATACCAGTACACCCACAAATTTAAAAAAGCTACTGACTTCATGCTGGTCACGGGAGTAACGAATATTTATTCTTACGCCTATGGCAAGGTTTTTTCCGGCAAACTTGCGCCCGATGGTACTACCACGCTGGGTGAAAACGGAACCTATACCGCCGAAAATTTCGCGGTGTATGCCCAATTGGAGAAAAAATTCTTTAAGCGTCTGTCTGTTCTGTTTGGCGGGCGTTATGAATATTACCACCTCGAGGATCTGACCGAAAGCAAACCCATTTTCAGGGCTGGTATCAACCTCCAGGCAGCCAAAACCACCTATCTCCGGCTTTCAGTCGGACAGGGTTATCGTGTGCCAAGCATCGGGGAACGATACATCACCACGACCTCCGGTAATTTCGGGTTTTATCCGAATCCGGAACTTGCGCCGGAAGCGAGTCTTTCATCCGAACTTGGATTCAAGCAGTTATTCAAAATTGGCAAGTTTGCAGGAATGTTTGATATTGCCGGGTTTTACGAAAATTATAACAATTACGTCGAATTCAATTTTGGTTACTGGGGAATGAATCCAAATCCGACGAAGAATGTAGGGTTTAAGTTCTTTAACACAGGACCAGCACGCATTTATGGCATCGATGCCTCGCTGGCAGGGGAAGGTTCCTTAACAAGGGATCTGAGTCTGAGTGCCATGGTCGGCTATACTTATTCCATTCCAGAGGCACTTGATCCAAACTATGTATTTTATGTAAATCCAAATACACCCAACAACCCACTGACCTACATAACAACTTCATCAGATACAACGGGTCACATCCTGAAATATCGCGTGCAGAGCCTTTTAAAAGCGGATGTGCAGATCACATGGAAACGTTTTTCAACAGGTTTTGGAGGGCGTTATTATGGATTCATGAAGAATATTGATAAGTTTTTTTATGAAGTCCTTGATGGACAAATGTTTGGTGTAAAAACAGGAATCAAAAAGTATAGGGAGGAGCACAATACCGGGACTTTCATTGTTGACTATCGCGTAAGTTATGCATTAAAGAGCTTCAAATTTTCCGTCATAGTCAACAACCTTCTGAATACTGAATTTTCACTCAGGCCGCTTACCATCGAGCCAACCCGGTTGACCCAGTTACAGGTGATCTACAGGATCTGACCAGTGACCAATGACCAATGACCAGTGACCAGTGACCAATGACCAATGACCAGGTACCAGTGACCAATGACCAATGACCAGTGACAGGGTAAAAAGGTAGATGTAAAATTTTCGCACTATAAATAGAAAACTAAAAACTAAATTCTAAACTTAAAATTCAACTTAAAAATCTAAACTATGAAACAACTGTTTACGATTATTCTGCTTGCATTGGCAATGAATGCTGCCTATTCCCAGTCAAATGTGCCTAATGGGAATTTTGAAAACTGGTACACTGTTACAGTGACAACACCAAACTACGAGGATTTGGGTGCCGGTCCGACTGACTTATGGCTTGGAACCCTGAATTCACTGGCAGCTGTTCCTCAGTCAGCCGGAGGTCCTGGCCCCGTCACTGTCTTCAAAACCGATGATAAATATACAGGTACATATGCAGCCAAAGCAGTATCGGCAAACTTTCCATTGGGTTTTATCACGATTTTTATTCCTGGAATGATTGGTACTGCCGTGATGGATAACGCAAATATAAGGGCAATCCTTGGACAACCTTGCCCTGGTTGTAAACCCCTTCGGTTCAAGGGATATTATAAATATGAACCGGTTAATGGAGACTCCTGCACAGCTTTATTATTGCTCTCACAGTGGAATGCAACAGCAAAAAAACGTGATACCATTGGCTATGGGAAAATGGTTCAAAAAAGCCCGGTTGCAGATTATACGCAATTTGATATTCCTGTTAATTACACTGGATCAGGTACTGTTGATACGATGACCTTGCTGATCATCTCCAGTGCGGGTTATAACCTGGTTAATTTCATGGGCAGTGCCGGCCAGGTTGGCAGCACCATGTACGTGGATGACCTCATGCTGGAATATCCTGCCGGGATTCAGCAAGTGCTCATGCCGGAAGTAAACGTGACAGTTTATCCTAATCCGGCTGCAGATGTTTTGAATATTTCACTGAGCAAAGAAGTTAAAGGCGGGACCCTGGCAGTTTACAATGGCGCAGGAAAACAGGTTGCCACTTATGGTGTAACGCAAGTTGCGAATTCAGTCCCTGTATACAGTTTGGTTAACGGCACCTACTATTACCGTTTGATGTCGGGGAATGAAATACTGAATACCGGCTCATTCATAATTAAAAAATAACCAGTAATCCTAATTAAAACATTTTATGATCGAAGTTAAAAACTCACAGATGGCGATCGACCTCGAAGACAAATACGGGGCTCATAACTACCATCCGTTACCTGTTGTGCTTTCCAGGGGAAAAGGCGTCTTTATGTGGGACGTGGAAGGCAAGCGTTATTATGATTTTTTATCGGCCTATTCTGCTGTCAACCAGGGACATTGTCATCCCAAGATTGTCGGGGCACTCATTGAGCAGGCCCAGACGCTTGAGCTGACATCCCGGGCATTTTATAACAATGTGCTTGGGGTTTACGAAAAATTCATAACGGAATACTTTGGTTATCAGCGTGTATTGCCCATGAATTCCGGGGCTGAAGGCGATGAAACCGCTTTGAAACTTACGCGCAAATGGGGTTACAAAGTGAAGGGTATTCCCGAGGACCAGGCGAAGATCATATGCTGCCAGAATAATTTCCATGGCCGGACGATCACCGTTGTTTCCATGTCGAATGATCCGGATGCACGGAAGGATTTTGGTCCGTTCACTCCCGGATTCATTTCCATTCCGTATAACGACCTGGGAGCCCTCGAAGAGGCGCTTAAGGATCCGAATGTAGCGGGTTTCCTGGTTGAGCCCATCCAGGGGGAAGCGGGCGTTTTTGTTCCTGACGAAGGATACCTGAAAAAGGCCTATGATCTTTGCAAAGCGAAGAATGTGCTGTTCATTGCCGATGAAGTTCAAACAGGTATTGCACGCACCGGCCGGTTACTGGCCTGCGACTGGGAAGGATTCAAACCTGATGTGCTTATCCTTGGAAAGGCGCTTTCGGGTGGAGTTTATCCCATTTCTGCAGTGCTGGCCGATGATCATATTATGTTGTGCATCCACCCGGGTGAGCATGGATCGACGTTCGGAGGCAATCCTGTTGCCGCTAAAGTGGCTATGGCAGCGCTCGAAGTGGTGCGTGACGAGAAACTGGCTGAAAATGCCGACAAACTCGGCGCCATTTTCCGGGATGAACTGCGCAGGATAAATTCTCCCTACATTGAGCTGGTTCGTGGCAAGGGATTGCTGAACGCTATTGTTATCAAGCCGTTTAATGGCAAGAGCGCCTGGGATGTGTGCCTGAAGATGCGCGATAATGGTTTGCTGGCCAAGCCGACCCATGACCATATCATTCGTTTTGCCCCACCGCTGGTAATCACTGAAGAGCAGATCCATGAAGCTGTTGAAATAATCCGCAAATCGATCAAGGAGCTCGAATAGCCTGTCCGATTTTTTACAAAGCCCCTGAGATTGCTTCCAGGGGCTTTTTTTTTGGTGGTTGATTTACCAGGGTTTTCTATATTTGTAGATATCAAATATGTGACTATTTGTTTGACAATAGCTTTGATCATCATGAAACGCAAAGTGAATATTAAAGAAAGTAAAGAGCCTTTATCTGATTTAAAAGTGTATCTGCTGATCATAACAGTATGTTCAGGATTATATTTTAATTCAGTTTCATACGATATTTCGAATAATGATGATGATGTGATGATCAGGAATAAAATCGCATTTATCAAAGATCCGGGAAATATCCCAGAAGCTTTTATCACGGATGCCTGGTATTCGAAACAGGTTATTGAACTCTACCGGCCACTGCAAACCATTTCATTCATCCTTGATGCACAGAGAGGGAACGATATCACATTCCAGGCACACCTGACCAACCTTATTTTACATATACTATGTTGCATAACTATATTTTTCCTGCTGCTTGCGCTTAAAATTAACCGTAAAATCGCGCTTTTCGGGGCCTTGGTTTATGCGACACATTTTCTTTTCCTTCACACGGTAATTTGGATTCCTGCACGTGGAGACCTTTTGCTGGCCTTATTCTCATTGCTGTCATTTCTTTTCTTTATCAGGCTGACTGAGACAGGACATTGGAAAGACTATGTTGGCCATCTTTTTTGCATAGGCCTGGCATTATTCTCTAAAGAAACGGCCTCCATGTTGCCCTTGATATTCATGTGCTATGTTATTCTTATTTCTGGAAAGTCCATATTCCGACCAGTTAATTACCTCCTTGCAGGATTTTATCTTGTAATTTTTACAGTTTACTACTTCTTACGTAAATCGGCAATTTCAGAATCAGGCGGGGCTTTGGGATTGACCGGATTCATCCGGGATTTGCCTACGATCCCGGAGACCGTCGCAAAATTTCTGATCCCGGTTAATTTCTCTACGATGCCTGCTTATCAGACTTCTGCAACTATTATCGGGAGCATAGTCATCCTGGGGGCGTTATTTTATTTTATCTTTAAAAGGGATCATTTCAGCAGATTGACCTTGTTCTCCATAATCTGGTTTCTCCTCCTGATCATCCCTGGAATGATGTACAGGCCTGATTTTGCATCATATACATACGAATACCTTGATCACCGGTCCTATCTGGTTTGTTTTGGTTTACTAGTAATGGTTTTAAAAACTGCCCAGGATTATAAGGTGGAGCGTCACAGTAAATTTTGGATTGCTTCTATCGCGATATTAATCTATCTGGCGACTTTGAATTTGTATCTCAGCCGGGCATACAGGAATCCGCTTGCTTATGCGGAACAGGCAATAAGATCGAATCCCAAATCAGCCCTGGCTTACTTCATTAAGGGAAATGAGTTGTTTAAGCAAGGCGATACTGCGGAGGCTTTATATAATTTTTCTCAGGCCACTGCACTCCATCCTGATTATAAGGAAGCCAGGTTAAACAGAGCGCTGATTTTAATTCAGGAAAAGAAATATTCTGAGGCGTTAACAGACCTGGATCACATGATTTCAAATGAACCCGGCGTTAATGCGCCGGCCTATAATGCGAGGGGAATAGTTAAAGCGAATTTGAATGACCTGGTGGCAGCATTTAATGACTTTGAGATGGCAGTTAAATTGGATCCCAATCTGTCAGAGGCAACCCGAAATCTGGAAGTTTCCAGGCGAAGTCTGGCAACCGAATACAATTCAAAGGGTATTGCCACGGCCCAACTTGGTGACTATCAGTCAGCCATGTTACTTTTTAATAAGGCCATTGAAACTGATCCTAAATTCAACCAGGCTGTAATCAATCTAGGAAATTGCAAATATGCGATGGGTGATGTTTCAGGGGCATGCGATTTGTGGCGAAGTGCAGCTAAGAAAGGCGAGAGAGCAGCACAGGAAAAAGTGGACAAACTTTGTAAGTAGTTCGCTGATTCAATTATTGTTTTCAACGAAACCTGATCTTTTTCCTATTTTTACCAAAAATTCCGCCAATGAAGAAAATTGCGCTGATAGCTTTCCTGGTTATTCTGTTTATCCCGGGGCTCAGGACATCCTATGCCTGTACAAATCTCATAATTACCCGGGGCGCAAGTAAGGATGGCTCCGTGATGATCACCTATGCTGCCGATTCCCATACCCGTTATGGCGCAATGGCCTTTTATCCTGCGGCTGATCATAAGCCGGGTGAAATGTGCCAGGTTTTCCACTACGAGAACGGTAAATTACTGGGTGAAATCCCCGAAGTCGCGCACACCTATTCGGTGATCCAGTTTATGAATGAGCACCAGGTAGCGGTGGGGGAGACCACTTTTGGCGGACTGGAAGTGCTTGGCAGTCAGCCCGGAGCAATCCTCGATTACGGTTCGCTGATGAAAATCGCCCTGCAGCGTTCAAAATCTGCGCGTGAGGCCATGCAGGTCATTGTGGAATTGATCGAAAAATACGGCTATGCATCTGCCGGGGAATCGCTGTCCATCTCCGATGCCAGGGAGGCCTGGATCATGGAGATCATCGGGAAGGGGAAATTTGAAAAGGGGGCCGTGTGGGTAGCCCGGCTCATTCCCGACGGTTATGTGAGCGGCCATGCAAACCAGGCACGAATCACCACCTTCCCGTTTCAGCCCGTCAATAATTGGTCTGATCTCAACCAGGCGGTTTTCCATTCGCCGGATGTGATCAGTTTTGCAAAGACCCATGAATTTTACAAAGGAGCAGATGCAGATTTCAGCTTTTCGGATGTTTATAATCCTTTGAATTTCGGGGGAGCAAGATATTGCGATGCCAGGGTGTGGTCCTTCTTCCGCAAGATCAGCAAGCAAATCCGGGAAAATGATACCTACACTGAATATGCTTCAGGCAGGCTGGCAAGGGATCCTCAATTCCCTGACAATACGCCAAATCCAAACAAATATGTCTCCAACCGTCTGCCCCTGTGGATCAAACCCGATTCGCCGGTGACCCTTCAGGAGGTCATGGCAGGAATGCGTGATCATTATGAGGATACCCCGCTGGATATGCGTTATGATTTTGGTGCGGGGCCATTTCAGCTTCCATACCGTTGGCGGCCGATGGAATTCAAGGTCGACAGCGTGCTATATTGTAACGAACGCGCCATTGCCACGCAGCAAACAGGTTACAGCTTTGTTGCCCAGTCGAGGAACTGGCTTCCCGACCC
>CAZPWZ010000076.1:0-8695 GCA_964590675.1 uncultured Draconibacterium sp. | reverse complement strand
TGCTAAAAACGTTATCTTTGCCGAAATTTTGGCAATATGACTACAGGATTAACCGAACAGGAAACCATACGCAGAAACTCACTGAATGAAATTATCAGGCTTGGCATCAACCCCTATCCGCCTGAGACTTTTGAGGTCAATGTAAAAGCTTCCGACATCCATCATAATTTCCCCGGAGATAATACCCTTTACCAGCAGGCAAGCATTGCAGGGCGCATCATGAGCCGGCGCATCATGGGTGCGGCATCCTTTGTGGAGCTGCAGGATGAAAGCGGCCGGATACAGTTGTACGTGAAACGCGATGACATTTGTGCGGGCGAAGACAAAACGCTTTACAATACGGTTTTTAAAAAGCTGCTCGATATCAGCGACATCATCGGGGTGACCGGATTTGTCTTTATTACGCAGATGGGGGAGATCACCATCCATGTCAAGTCACTGACATTGCTGAGCAAATCGCTCCGGCCATTGCCCATCGTGAAGGAAAAGGAGGATGAGGTTTTCGATGCCTTCACCGATCCCGAACAGCGGTACCGTCAGCGGTATGTCGACATGATCGTGAATCCCGGGGTGCGTGATGTGTTCGTTAAGCGAAATATCCTCCTCAACTCCATGCGTAACTACCTGAATGCCAAATCTTATCTCGAGGTGGAAACCCCGGTTTTACAGCCCCTTTATGGCGGTGCCGCTGCAAGGCCATTTAAAACTTTCCATAACACCCTGGATATGACACTGTATCTCAGGATCGCCAATGAATTGTACCTGAAACGGCTGATCGTTGGCGGTTATGATGGCGTTTATGAATTTTCGAAGGATTTCCGCAACGAAGGAATGGATCGTTTTCACAACCCCGAATTCACCCAGATGGAGTTGTACGTGGCATATAAAGACTATGAATGGATGATGAACCTGGTGGAGGAGATGGTCGAAAAAATCGCGATCGACCTCCATGGCACCACCAGGGTGCAGGTGGGTGAGAACCTGATTGATTTTCAGCGCCCATGGAAACGGTTCACCATGTTTGAGGCCATTGAGCATTTTACCGGGATCGATATCAGCGAAAAATCAGAGGAGGAGCTTGCCCTGGTTGCCCGCGAACTGGATGTGCCCATCGACCGCACCATGGCTAAAGGCAAGATCATCGACCAGATTTTTGGTGAAAAATGCGAACCGTTCCTGGTCCAGCCAACATTCATTACAGACTATCCGGTTGAAATGTCACCGCTTGCAAAGAAGCACCGCACAAAACCCGGACTGGTTGAACGTTTTGAAGCGATCTGCAACGGGAAGGAGCTCTGCAATGCCTTTTCGGAACTGAACGACCCCATCGACCAGCGCGAACGTTTTGAATCGCAGCTGGAACTCGGCAAACGCGGAGACGACGAATCGATGGTGCTCGATGAAGATTTCCTGAGGGCCCTCGAATTCGGGATGCCTCCCACGGCAGGACTTGGTATCGGCATTGACCGCCTTACCATGATCATGACCAATTCATCCTCAATCCAGGATGTGCTGTTCTTCCCTCAAATGAGGCCTGAAAAACGGATAACTCAATAATTACCTTTGCAATATCATCCGTTTGGTCAGGGTTTGCTGGCCGGTGGTCAGTCTGTAGAGATAGATCCCTTCAGGAAGCCTCAAACCATCGGAATTGGTTCCATCCCATTTAGCTTGTTTCGTCCCGGGATCGGACATCTCTGAAAGCAGGGTCCTCACTTTTACTCCCCTTATATCGAATATTTCCAGTGTCACAGGTCCCCGCTGGGCAATATCCATTGTAATGGTTGTTTCGTGACTGAATGGATTGGGATAATTATGCATCATACCGGCCAGGGATGTTTTTTCGACTGCAGCGGTCAGCAAATCCTGGTTCACCATGATGATGACATGATTTGTTCCCGCAGATGTGTTGAAAATGAGGCTGTCGGTATAAAACATGGTTGAAGGCGCCTTGTAAACAACCAGGTGCATTTTTACACGTATGGCAAAGCTGTCGAGCGGGTTAATCATCTGCGGCAACGTACTTACCGACATCGAGTCGACATACCAGGGAATGACCAGCCCATTTTGCTGCACGGCATTGAGGCGGACCGGACTGCTGAGGTAATTATGCAGCTGGGTTATTTTGCCATTCAGACAGTCATCGGGAGTGATAAACCATAATGTATCCGGTACAGGCGCCAGGTTGGTGTAAACCGTATTGAATGTAAAAGGATCGCCGGGGCCGATAAGCGGAGCTGTGGCATGCCGGCCCGACTCATCTGCCGCAAAAAGGTAATATTTTACTTCACTTCCTGCTGCCTGTTTCGGGATGACCCCCCTGTAGTGATTTCCGGAAGTATTCAACATGAGTGCGGTATGGTATGGGCCGCCATTGACCCGATAATATATAAGCACTGAATCATCTTTTACAGGCTGGTGACTGCTGGCGATGATGTCGGCATCTATCACATAGTCAACTTCACAGGGCTGGTTTCCTGTAATCGGAATGTGCTTGATATGCAGCAGCCCGATATCGGCAATGCCCATCACACGGCAATGCAGGGCATCGGTAGACAACCATGGAGTTGATGGATTTCCGGTAAATCCGATCACTTCATAGCCTGGCATGGCCGCCTGGTATACTGCCAGGGCGCTGTCGTCCCAGGTGGAGTTCATTATGGGGACCAGTACTTTGTTGTTGAGGATCACCGAATTGGTATAGGGTTGATCCTGCGGGGTCATCACCCGGAATACTTTATAATAATAACCATATGAGCTGACCTGTGTGGACCAGTAAGCGGCCGCCGATTCAAGGGCATTGTACTCCGGATCATTGGTCAGCACCTTACGGATCAGTATTTTATCCGGGGCCAGGAATTTGCTCCAGCAATCGATATGATCGATGGTGGTGGAGATGTTCGGGTCGGGAACTACCTGGAAGTTTGTAATTCCAAGGTAGTCACTCATTTTTTGATCGATCTGGGCCGGGGTTTGTGTGGGATTTTCATTCCAAAGCAGGTCGGTCGAAGCGGAGATGCCAAAGCCATCAGTCATGTAATTACCCCCGGTTGAAATTACATTCATGCCGAACCAGGGGATCCCAAGCATTTCGGCCACCTTTTTGGGAATTTCATCATCATTCGGGCGTGGACGGTTGTATGGGAAATCAACAATGCCGATCTGGCTGGCACTGTCGGACTCAAACCATGGGCCGTAATCCCTTGTCCAGTAGCTGTCGGTAGGGGCTATCAGGAAATTGCAGTGACTGGTATCAACTCCGTTGGCGACATACTGGCTGATTACCGTGTTTTTCTGCGAAACAGAGGCAACGATGGTTGTAACGGTGACATCCACGGCCATCTCCTTGATCAGAGATATGGGGATTCCAAAAGGGAAGCGGACAAGCGCTCCCTGCATCCGGTCAAATTCGGCGACATTCCTCACCGGGGCTACCGGCGGATCGGTTTCAATGAAGTTTCTTCCGATTTCTCCTTTGCGAAGCAGTTCTTCAGGGGTCATTTCGTGCCTTAATACACCTACCGGCACATCGGTTTTTTCCTGGGCAGTAACCGATGATAACATCAGCAGGGCTGGAAAAACAAGGGTAATAATTCTCTTCATCATGACAGGATTAGTGCAGCAAATTTAACAATTTCGCAGTTCACTCAAAATCATTAATTTTGTTGAGGTTAATTCGAATAATCAATGATGAACAAGAAGGTTAAAGTCGCCCGCCTTTCAATCCTTTCAAACTCCGGACTCATCATCCTGAAGGTTATTGTCGGCATATCTTCAGGATCGGTGAGTATTATTTCTGAGGCCATTCATTCATTCATGGACCTGCTGGCTTCGGTGGTGGCTTTTTTTTCCGTTCGGATCTCTGACACCCCTGCTGATGAACGCCATCCATATGGCCATGGAAAATTCGAAAATATCTCCGGGGTGGTTGAGGCGCTCCTAATTTTTATCGCCGCTTTCTGGATCATCTATGAGGCGGTGAAAAAAATCATCCAGCCTTCCGAGGTCGAAAATATCGGCTTTGGCGTGGCGGTCATGATCATATCGGCCATTGTCAATGTTCTCGTATCAAGAAAATTATATATTGTCGCCAGGGAAACAGATTCTGTGGCCCTTGAAGCCGATGCCCTGCATCTCAAAACCGATGTGTATACCTCGGTTGGCGTTTCAGCCGGCTTATTGCTGATGTGGATCAGCGGATTTCACCTTGTCGACCCCATCATTGCCATCTTTGTTGCCCTGCTGATACTGAAGGAATCGTATGAATTATTCTCGAAAGCATACGCTCCGCTGCTCGATCTGGCGCTGCCGGCCAATGATGTCACCCATATCGCGGCGATCATTCAAAAACATTGCACCGCCGACATGAGTTTTCATAATCTCCGTACACGGAAGGCCGGGAATTACCGCTATGTTGATTTTCACCTGAACCTCGATCCCAATAAAACAGTCAGGGAGGCTCACGAACTGTGTGATTTGATTGAGGAAAACATCAAAGCTGAATTTGATTATACCGAAGTAACCATTCATGTAGAGAACTTTTAAAATAAAACCCTACTTTTGCAGTTATTATCTTCGGGCGTTTATGATTGCATAACTTGCAACCTCATATTCCGGGCAGCGTAATTCATTTTCGATTAAATTGGTTTCTGGATGGCATTGAATCAAAACAAATTCATTCTTCTTCTGCTTCTTTTCATTCCGTTTTTCCTTGCTGCCCAGGACACCATCAGACCCGATACATCCTATAAGAAGCAAAAACTGGTCGAGGACGATCCTGTTGCTGTCATGCTCGACAGCCTGGCCAACCTCAAGATATTTGAAGATGCAGAGTTCCCCAATGCCCGGCAATACCAGAACTGGGCTACCTATTCGGATACCGAAATCCCCGTTTTTCCCGATTCTGTTTACCGCGAGCGCATCGCGCAGATGAATGAAGAGTCGCCATTTGAATATGTATACAATGCCGAAGTTAAAAAGTTCATCGAACTTTACGGGGCCAGGAAACGCAAACTGACCGCCAGGATCCTCGGATTGTCTCAAATATATTTTCCCCTGTTCGAAGAGCAGCTCGACAAGTACAACATGCCCCTGGAGTTAAAATACCTTGCCGTAATCGAATCTGCACTGAATCCCACCGCCAATTCGCCGATGGGAGCCAAGGGCCTCTGGCAGTTTATGTATGGCACCGGGAAGGTTTACGGACTCAAGGTCAGTTCGTACGTGGATGACCGTTTTGATCCTTTCAAGGCAACCATTGCAGCTTGTGAACACCTGAACGATCTGTACGATATATACGGAAGCTGGTCCCTGGCACTGGCTGCCTATAATTCAGGCGCCGGAAATGTAAATAAAGCCATCCGGCGTTCGGGGGGTATGAAAAACTTCTGGGCGATCATGAACTACCTGCCAAAGGAAACACGTTCGTATGTTCCGGCCTTCATTGCGGCAAGTTACGTGATGACTTACGCCAACGAACATAAAATCTACCCGGTCGATCCAGGTATCCTCTATTACGAGGTAGATACGGTAACCGTCCGCAGCCCGCTTACATTCAAGCAAATATCGGACATGCTGAGCATTCCGATGGACGAAATTGTTTTTCTGAACCCATCGTTCAAGCACCTTTTCATTCCGGCCACGCCCGAAAATCCCTATAAACTGCGCCTCCGAAAAAAACACATCGGAAGTTTCATCAACAATGAGACCATTCTATATGCTTCAAGGACTCCAGGCGGGCTCCAGAAGGACTCCATGATGAAACTGGTTTATGACAATTACCGTGAAGCAGAACTGTACACGGTTAAAAGTGGTGAGACCATGTCATCCATCGCAAAAAAATTCCACATGACCGTGTCCGATCTGAAGGCCCTCAATAACACAACAAAAAACTCCTTCAAACCGAAGAAAAAAATACTTGTCTATTCAAAACCAGCCACCCAGCAAGGACGGGAAACAGCGATAACCTCAACCTATATACCCCAGTCATTGCCAAAGGATACCGCTCTTAAGCCCTCAACAGAAGCAAACACCGAACCTGCGCAAACAAACGCCACATCCAAATCCGCTTCATCCGCATCAGCTGCCAGGACAACCCATGTTGTCAGAAGTGGTGAAAGTCTTGGATCCATTGCCAAAAAATATGGTTGTACTACCGCTGAACTGATGAACTGGAATAACCTGTCCAGCTCAAAAATTATGGTTGGACAAAAAATCAAGGTCAACGGCACCAGCCAGGGTACCGCTTCCAATGTCAAATCCGGGACAGGTTCCAAACCAAAAACTACCTCAACCCAGAAATACACCATTTACACCATCCAGTCTGGCGATAATCTCTGGGATATTGCTGTAAAATTCGACGTAACGGTTTCGCAAATCAAGGCGCTGAATAATATCAAGCACGCAAACCGGCTTAAAACTGGTCAGAAAATCAAAATCCCCAAATAAATTTTCATTAAATGCCGGAGGTAAAAAAATTTGTATTACTTTTGACCAATTGGTTAAACCAAATAATTAATCCAACTGGTTAAACTGCATGGATAATTCAATTGCAACTACCGAGGAACGCATTCTTGCTGCCGCAAAGAAGGTTTTTCACACCAAGGGATTTGAAGGTGCCCGCATGCAGGAAATAGCAGATGAGGCAGGCGTTAACAAATCGCTGGTGCACTACTATTACCGGAACAAGGATAACCTTTTCAAGGCGGTGTTTGAAGATGCTTTTTCAAAGCTCATCAGCAAACTGAATGAGATTTTTTCCTCAGAACTTTCATTCAGCTCCAAAATTGAAACGTTCCTCAATTATTACATCTCCTTTCTTTCGCAAAACTCCTACCTCCCTTTATTCATTTTAAACGGTTTGTACGAAAAACCGGAAGAGATCAAAGCGATCCTGCTAAAGAAAAACCTGTCGCCGCAGCGCCTCATGGCGCAGATCCAGAAGCAGGTCAGGGAGGAAATGAACCTGGAGATCGATCCCATTCATCTCTATATCAATATTCTCGCGCTCAGCATCTTCCCGGTTGTGGCCAGACCATTGATTCATACTATTTTCGGCTTTTCCGATGAACAGCTTGTTCAGTTCTACGAAGAGCGGAAGACTGTCGTGCCCAAATTCATTCTTAATGCATTAAAAGGCTATGAAAATGAACATAGTAAGTAAATTCCTTACCAACAGGATAATTTTATTTTTTCTGGCAACCGTTTTTGCAACCGCGGCCGGGGCCCAGGATACGATCACCCTCGATTTTTGCTACCAGCAGCTGCAGAAAACATATCCGCTGAACAGGCAGCCCAGCCTGCTTGAGAAATCAAGCGATCTGAAAACCAGCAATCTGAATAAAAACTATCTCCCGCAGTTCAATGTGAATGGCAGCGCTTCCTGGCAAAATGAGGTCACTACCGTGATCATTCCCCTTCCAGCCAATCTCCCCGAACTCCAGGGACCGGAAATACCCAAAGACCAGTACAAACTCACCCTGGACATCACTGAATCAATTTATGACGGTAATGTGACCAGTTATCAGAAAAAACTGGAAAAGTTCAACCTGAATATCGACAAAAAGAATGTGGATGCCAGTCTTTACCTCTTGAAGGACCAGGTGAACCAGTTTTTTTTCAGTATCCTGCTAACCCAGGAGAATATCAATTTGTTAAAAGAGACCCGCAAGCAACTTGACCTGAAACTGGGTGAAGTGGAATCGGCCGTGAGGAACGGTGCGATTTTAAAAATGAATGCCGATCTCATCCGGGCTGAAATCATTAAACTTGACCAGAACATTTATGAATTATCGATGGACCGGCTGACGAACATCAGCATGCTTTCTGAACTGATTTCTTTGCCGCTGACCGGGCATGCTGCCTTCAAAACGCCAGTTATCACCCTGCCCGTAATGAACTACGAAAACAATCGCATTGAATTTGAAGTGTTTAATGTACAGCGCGACAGGGCCGACCTGATGAAAAACATGGTCACCACCAGGTGGAATCCTAAATTGTGGGCATTCGGCCAGTTTGGTTTGGGACGGCCGGGATATAATTTTCTGTCGAGCGACATCGCTCCCATGGCCATGGTAGGTGCCCGGGTTACCTGGAATCCATGGAACTGGAATGCCAACAGGAACGAAAAACAGATCTATCAGATCCAGGGCGATATCATTAAAAATCAGCAGGAAACATTTGATAAGAACCTGAGGGTCACCACAAGGAAAAATTTGTCGGATATCACGAAGCTGACAGAACTGCTGGCAAAAGACCAGGAATTGATCGACCTGAGATCGGGCATCACCAAAACGGTTGCAGCACAAATGACCAACGGGGTGATCACATCCAGTGATTATATCCTGCGTGTCAATGATGAAACCCAGGCCAGGATGGGAATGGAGGTCCATAAGCTACAGCTGATCAAGGCGAAGATCAGTTATTTATATAACCTTGGAAAATTGTAACTATATTTCGAAATATTTCAACAGCCCTTTGGGGGTTACCACTAAATCCATATTGCAGATAATTACCGCCTGATTTCAGGATTGCTGCCTTAATATTCCCAAACCCGCCGGCTTGCATCACCTCATATACAAAGGTTGAACCTTTCAAGCAGGCTTGTCCTCCTGGACCAGCTTCAACTCCAACTCTTCTGTCAGGCTCAGATGCATTTAATAAATTATCTACTGCACGTACATCCCCATAAACTTTC
>CAZPWZ010000075.1:0-8704 GCA_964590675.1 uncultured Draconibacterium sp. | reverse complement strand
TTTTGTTTTGTCAGTGTTTTCATCGTCAACCCAAAGTCCGCTGATGCCCTGGTAACTGGCCTTGCCGAATAAATTGACATGCTTCCCGACAGGATGAGTATAGGAGAGGGAAAGATACAAATTATTTTTAGGAACGCTCGGCACAATATTGCCGGAGAAATCCTTTTCCTTGCTTATCAAACTTCCGGTTGAATCCTCTTCGATGGTCATGGCTTCATAGGTCAGGTACTTGAAGTCGGACCACGTATAGCTCATGCCGAAATTCAGGCCCTTGTATATTTCCACCTGGGCTCCCACTTCGATGCCATGACGATTGGTTTTAGCCGCATTCCGGTAGTAAACCTCACCAATTACCTCGAATGGTATGATTTCATTGTTTATCAGGATGTTAAAAAAGGTAACCTCGTAAATGAAACGCTTTAAAAAATCTTTATCCCACCGGTACATGTTCCCCTTGATCCCGATTTCGAAATTCTGCGACTCCTGCGGTTTGATATCCTGGTTGAAAAGATAGGCCGGATCGGGACTTGCCATCTCATTTGCAGCAGGAGCGTCAAAACTCAGTCCGAATGATGTATAAAGGGCAATCAATGGCGTAATTTTATAATTCAGCGCCAGTTTTGGTGTTACCGCGTTAAACAGCCGGTTATCAACACGCGATGGCAAGGTTTCCTCCGTTTGATCATACTTTATGTTATCATACCGGCCGGTAAACAGTAAAAACATCCTTTCCGGTATTATCTCGAAATTATCAGATATGTAAAATCCCTTGTTAACAATGTTTTCGCTTTCCAGCTGAAGGATCTGATCTCCCTTTTCCCCATTGATGTTTTCATAGTATTCGATTCTTGCAGGTTGAGAGAACAAATCTCCGCCCACCGAAAACTCATTACGCCTCTTGCCAATTATCGATTTATGAATATACCGGCCACTCAACCCCAGGCCATAACGGTTGATAATCCGGTAATCCTTGGCAGTGCGGTCAAAGAGTTTAATTGTTCCATATGCGGTTATTTCGATCTCATTGTTGAGTTTGCGGCCGAAAGTGGCATCATACCTGATACCCACCCTGCCTTTTGTGGTGATGCGTTTCTCATCACGGCTTATCGATTTGGGGCTGGCCTGCCAGGGATCCGCCTCGAATTCTGCTTTGGTAAGCGAACCCGGAAGTTTGATCTGCCCGTCAACGAAATATCCCAGGATCGACAGTTTCGTATGCGGAGAGGGATTGGTCTCCAGCACCATATTGACGATATGCCAGTATTCATTGTTATGCTGCCTGTAACCATCGTAGTTTACATAACTATAGGTTGTGAGGAAACGGTATTTATCGGTCTTTACTGCCGCTTTAAAACCATTTTTTCTTAATCCGAACGAACCGAACTGGTTGAACTGGACCACCGATGAACGGTCAAAGTCAATGTCGTTGATGAAATTGGCAACCCCCCCGGGCGCATTGGTGTAAAGGGAGGATGCATTGCCCTTGACGATTTCGATCTTTCCGATTGAATTGAAGTCAAGGGCTTCGAGGCGGGTTTGTCCGTCGGGTTCCGATTCGGGAATATCATCCAGCAGGATCCTGATTCCGCGCACCCCGGAGTTTGACCGGCTGCCAAATCCCCTGATTGAGAACCTGACATCATGATCGCCATACCGCGACTGTAAAAACAGGCCCGGAACCATGGACAGCATATCATTGGACCCTATTTTCCGGTCGTATTTAAAACTAGTGAAGTTTAAACGCACCACTGAATAGGGGATGTCGATGATGCGGTTCGAAACCCTGGTGGCGGTGATCACAACTTCATCCAGTTCCCTGTATACGGTATCCGGGACGGGGGGCAATGTGTCATTCAGTGTTATTCTTTGCGAAAAGACCTGCGGAATGCCGGCGACTAACGCGAACAACAGGACGCAAAGCGAAAATGTAAACCTGATGATTTTCACTAACCTCTTCATAAACTTAGTTTTTGTGTTGTTACCATGTAAATCAAATCTAATCAAATGGCTATAGTCCACCTTCATGAAAAAGATGGACGTAAAACGTGAAAATAAAAGTACTACAACATTTTCGGAGGATGAAAAGGTGGTGGTAAATGAATAGATGAATAATTTGAAAAATAGGGTGTATTCCCTTTTTTGGTGTGGATGTCGGGATAGGGAAGACTCCAGGGAAAGAGGAGCGAATTATACAATGACTTCGAAAAGTTAGTTAACCGCTTATGGTTTTCACGTTGTTGTTGATCCTGTCCGATTGCGACTGATACAAGAAGCCTGATCTGTTTGTTAATGCTTGTTTCCTTAATATCTTTCAGGCAAATGAAGATAATGCTGTCACCCATTTCCTTGCGTGATACCACATCAAACATCTCCCCCATGTATTCGAATTCTTTGTCATGTTCCCACCGGAGCAACGAATTAATTTCAATTCTGTTAAATTGCAAGACAGTCAAATTCATCTTTTTGACTCCTGCTTGCATTCGTAATCTTATCTCCTGCTGTACCTGGTATTTTTTATATTGCAGCCAGGTGTAGGTTCCCACAAAAGGAGCGGCAATGATTATGACCAGCAATATAACAAAGAATTTTTTCAAGCAGTTAAATTGGCAATGTGTTCGAAACAAGCAAATTGCATTTTTATGATCGCAGTCAAACTATAAGACAAAGATAAGGATGTGACGGCATAAAAGTCAATATTTGATTTTAAATGCATGATGTTCAATCATGATTCAGGTTTGGAAACGATATTTTGAAGCATCTTCAGGAATCCGGCGGCGATCTGGTCAAGATCAAATTCCCGGACTAGAAATTCATACCCGTTATCACCCGCCTGCACAACCATTGACCTGTTTGTCGCAATCAGGCTGATTTGTTCAGCAAGATCTGTGGCGTTTTCCGGTTCAAATGCCCACCCGGCTCGGCCCTGGTCAATGATCAGTGCTTTGGCTTCTCCTTCAACACCGAGAAAAACAGGTTTCCGAAGCGCGAGATTCTCGAATATCTTTGACGGAATTGCACCTTTGAAAAGGTCCAGTTTGCGTAATGGGATCAGTGCGGCATCTGCAGCGCGAATGATAGGCACAACCTCCAGTTTTGGCCTGTTTTCAAAAAAATACACGTTGGAGAGATTCATTTCACTGCGCATTGAGATGAGTTGATCGCGCACCGGGCCACTGCCAACCAGGAGGAATTTAACGTGCGGATGACCTTCAACCAATTTAGCGGCACGCAGAATGACCTCCAGTCCCTGGGCATGTCCCAGAATTCCGGCATAAAGCAGCAGGAAATCATTTTCACTGAAGCCGTTTTTGGCGCGCCACAATGGATCTTCCGGAACGGCCGTCAATTCGGCGATATCGACCCCGTTTTTCAACCAGGTAACAGTTTTTTTGGGGAATCGCCGTGATATGTTATCAACAATTCCCTGGGTTTGTCCCGAGATGATGGCCGAATGGCGGTACAGGAACTCTTCAAGCCATGTGGATAGGTTCAGCAGCAGCGGATTTGTGACAAGTCCGAGTTTTTCTGCACTTTCGGGCCATAGGTCAGAAACGTTGAATATCATTTTCGCCCTCTTTGCTTTAGAAAGCAGCCATGCAGAAATTCCAAGGAACAGGGGAGGTGATTCACACATGATGAAATCATGCCGTTTTAACTTAATCAGGCCCACCAGGAATGAGGCAATCACAAAGCTGAAATAGTTTATCAGCCTGGATATGATAGCCTTGCTCGTACCGGCAAAAATCCAGCACCGGTGAACAGGAATCCCCTCAATCACCTCATAGTGATATAATTTGCCTTTGTACCCCGGATAAACCTTCATCTGGGGATAATTCGGCATAGCGGTCAGGATGACCACGTTGACGCCATGTTTTTTCAGTCGTTTGGCAAGTTGCAACAAACGGTTTTGTGGAGCGCCGGTTTCAGGAGGGAAATATTGTGTAAGGATAAGAAAGTTCAATCGCTGGTTCTTTTCAGGAATCAAATGTACATGACATTTTTTAAATTTCACAAAGACGAATAAAAATCCGGTCCGGATTCATGAGAGAAACAAACATATAATAATTGCGATTCATACACGTAACGCATATAAATCTCCGGATCTACGGGGAAATTTTCGAAATTACAGGTGCTTCAGTGACTAAAGGAACGGCCTGTCGTTCAGATTACAGGTGCTTACCTGGACCGCCCTTACCGGAATCATCTCCTTGCGATTGGCAGACAACAGGATCTCATTTGCTGCAGGCTTGTTCTTCCGGGCCGTGACTACCGGATTAATCAAGGCAGTATTGCCGTTTGAAACGATGGTTGTAGTATCAAATTGGAATACCTCTGACGAATTAATATTTGCCGGCGGGTTGTGGGTGAAAATATAAGCTGCCCTTGCCCGTTCACGATAATGGTTGTCGATAGCGGCGCATGCAAAGCATAATTCATGGCCGGCAGACACATGTTCCATCCAGGTCGAATCATGCTCACGGTGGTGTATATGGGATTTGATGTTATCAGCCTCGCCGATATAGATAAGTTTCAACAGATCAACCGTTTGATCATTGGAGTTGTAGTTCGCTTCATAAACAAAAAAAAGTCCGGCATGCTCAGGCAGGTTAATTTTATCCTGGTTTCGCCAGTACCCTTTGATATGAATTATGATTGTTTGGTCAGCCATCCAGTTAGTTTAAAGTTAGGGGTCTTTCTATATCAATAATTATACCAAAATACTAAAGTCCAAGTAATCAGCAATATAGTAATATGTTAAAAATATTTTATTGTAAAAGGTGTAAAAATATTTTACACCTATTGTAAAATATGTTTACATTTGTTTACACATTTTACACTATTTCATGGAAAAGAAAGGCAAATTACTCATCGTTGAAGATAATCCGGAAATTCTTCAGGCACTTCAGTTTTTTCTTGAATATGAATTTCAGCTAATTACCTCATTGTCGAATCCCAATCTCATTCCATCCACACTGCGTTCAGAACAGTTTGACATCGTGTTGCTGGACATGAATTTTACAGCAGGGATCAACACTGGCAACGAGGGACTTTTCTGGCTTTCGGAGATCCTGAAAATTGATCCGACCATTTGTGTCATCATGATGACGGCCTACGGCAATATTGACCTGGCAGTGAAAGCAATTAAAATTGGTGCGACTGATTTCATCTTGAAACCCTGGGATAATGATAAACTGTTGTCAACGCTCAATGCCGGCTTGAAAATTCGCAAATCATCCCTGGAATTCAATAAGAAGCAGGAAAGTCAGGAACAACAGCCCACCGACCTCGATCAGCAGTTCCCTGAATTTATCGGGGAGTGCCCTGCCATCAGGAGGGTTATGGATATTGTTGACAAAGTATCTCAAACCGATGCGAATATCCTGGTTACTGGCGAAAATGGAACAGGTAAGGGGTTGATAGCAAAAGAGATACATCGCAGGTCGAACAGGTCGAAGAGTGCCATGGTTACTGTTGACATGTCGTCCATCCCGGTTTCATTATTTGAAAGTGAACTCTTTGGTCATAAAAAGGGAGCTTTTACCGATGCCAGGCAGGACCGTATCGGCCGCTTTGAAAGTGCAAATCTCAGTACCCTGTTTCTCGATGAAATAGGAAACCTCTCGCTAAACATGCAGACAAAAATCCTGAATGTATTGCAGGAGAGGCAGATCATTCCGCTGGGCACAAACAAAGTTGTTCCTATTGATGTCAGGCTGATATGTGCGACTAACAAACACCTTGAAAAAATGGTCATGGAGGGCCTGTTCAGGCAAGACCTTTTATTCCGGATCAACACAATCCAGATAGACCTTCCGCCTTTGCGTGAGCGTGGCCGTGATATTGAACTGATGGCCGGGTATTTTCTTGATAAATTCTCCGTTAAATACAACAAAGGGCAAATGAGTTTCGACCATCAGGCAATGCTTGCCCTGAAGGGATATCCCTGGCCCGGTAATATCAGGGAGCTTGAACATTCCATTGAAAAGGCTGTGATCCTGGCCGATCATCGTATCGTGCAGGCGGATGATCTTTTGCTGAAGCGGTTTCCGACTCCGGTATCCAGCCCGGAGGATCAGCCGGCTTCGTTCATGGATTATGAAAAAACTATTATCCGGAATGCCCTGTTGCGAAATATGGGAAACCTTTCCAATGCCGCAAGGGAATTGGGGATATCCAGACCTACGATGTATAAAAAGATAAGGGAGTATGGTTTGTAGAAAATACTACTTACAACTGACCATACGTGTGCTTTACCTGGCCCTGAGCTGTCTTCTCTTTTTTTTTGTCATCTTCAGGTTGGATAATATCTCACTGGCCATCATTGCAGGAGCGCTGGTGCTTTTCAGTATTGCCGGACTGGTGCGCTATCTTAATAAAATCAATCACAAGCTGGAGAATTTCTTCCTGGCCCATTTGAGCGGTGAGGCAACGGCTTCATGGGTTTCATCTCGCAAGAATGATGAATTTTCCAGGCTGTTCGGGTATTTCAACCAGATTAATGCAAACCTTGAAAAGGTCAGGATCGATACCGAAATCAGGAATAACTATTTTAAGACCATTGTTGATCAGACATCCATCGGGTTGATCTCCTTTACAGGGGATGGTCATGTTGAATTCATTAATGATGCCGCCAAAAGGATATTCAAAGTATTTGTCGTAGGGAACCTTAAAAAACTCGATGTTTTCAGGGAGGGTTTCAGCAGTTACCTGCTCAACCTGGAGCCTCAGAAACTGGAATTGACTTCGGTTGTCGTTGATGGGGAGACTGTTCAGCTATCGATCAAAAAGGTCGATTTCAGGGCGGGTGAGAAGCATATGCACCTGATATCACTCCAGAATATCAAGGCAGAATTGGATCAGAAAGAGATGGAATCTTGGCAGAAACTGATCCGCGTGCTGACACATGAGATCATGAACTCGATAACCCCGATCACCTCCCTGGTAAATACGATATCCAGGATATACAAGAACAGGGAGACCGGCCAGATCATCAAGCCTGAAGAGGTTACCTACCAGGCAATCGAAAAAACCGTTAAGGGACTTGAAATAGTTGAGGGGAGAGGTGCAGGGCTGGTTCAGTTTGTAAATAACTACAGGGACCTGACCAAACTGTCCAATCCGCATTTGATGGACATCAATGTGAGGGATGCCCTCCAGGATACGCAGTTGCTTTTCGTTGATCAGCTCAGGGAACAGCAGATTCATGTGCAGATATCCTGTCACCGGTCCATTCACATCCAGGCTGACAGGAAATTGCTGGAGCAGGTGTTGATCAATCTCCTTAAAAATGCCATTGAGGCGTGCGCAGGCAAAGCGGATGGGGTTATAAAACTCTCTGCCCATTCAGCCTCTGACAAAACCATCATCGAGGTTGAGGACAACGGGCATGGCATTCCCCCGGTGGTTGCCGAGAATATGTTTGTCCCGTTTTTTACGACCAAGGAGAAGGGATCGGGGATCGGGCTCAGTCTTTCGCGCCAGATAATACGGATGCATGGCGGAAGCCTCGATTTTTATTCCATCCCCGGTGAAAAAACCATCTTTACGATAAAAATTTGATAATCAGAATCTTTCGTTGACGATTTGACCATCGAACAGGTTAACGATACGGCCGCTGAATTCGGCATCACGCTGGGAGTGTGTTACCATCACAATGGTCGTTCCTGCCTCGTTCATTTTGGTGAGCATGTTCATGATATCTTCGCCCCTTGCTGAATCAAGGTTACCGGTTGGTTCATCCGCCAGTACGATCGAAGGATTTGTAATGAGTGCACGCGCCACTGCTACCTGCTGCTGCTGCCCCCCGGACAACTGCACCGGAAATTGGTTTTTTCGATGCGCGATCTCCAGGGTTTCCAGTATTTTTGTAACCCGTGATTTTCTTTCACCTCCTTTCAGTCCCAGGTAAACGAGCGGAAGTTCAATGTTTTCATAGATTGTAAGTTCATCAATGAGATTGAAGTTCTGAAAGATGAATCCTATTTTTTCTTTCCGCAGAATAGCGCGTTGTCTTTCGGAATACCTGGCCACGTTCTCATCCATGAAAAAATAGTTGCCGGCAGTAGGTGCATCCATAAGCCCGAGGATATTCAGGAGGGTCGATTTGCCACATCCCGAAGGGCCCATGATAGCGACAAACTCTCCCGGAAGGACCTGGAAATCAACTTTATTCAATGCCCTTGTTTCCACCTCATCGGTTTGAAAGACTTTAACCAGTGATTCTGTTCTAAGCATATAGGAACAATTAAATTCTACCCTAATTCCAGTTGGTTGTGCACCAGGTCGTAATAAAATCCCCTTGTACGGATCAGTTCCTCATGGGTTCCCTGTTCGACCAACTCGCCTTTTTCAAGTACGATGATCTGATCTGCAAACCTGACCGTACTAAGCCGGTGTGCAACGATAACGGCAGTCTTTCCCCTGAAGAACGTCTCCAGATTTTCAACGATTTTTCGTTCATTCACGGCATCCAGTGAATTGGTAGCCTCATCGAAAAACAGATATTCCGGATTGCGATAGATTGCACGCGCAATCAAGATCCGTTGTTTTTGCCCTTCGCTGATACCCGCGCCCTCCTGCCCGATCCGGGTGTTGGTCCCCAGCGGCAATGATGCAATATATTCACCCAGGTTGGCTGCAGCGATTGCCTGGTCAAGTTTCCGGTCATCGGTTAAATTCCCGCTCAGTCCAATGTTGTTTGCGA
>CAZPWZ010000074.1:0-8781 GCA_964590675.1 uncultured Draconibacterium sp. | reverse complement strand
CGAGCTCGGCGCGGGCGCGCGGATGATCGACACCGGGCGGTTGGCGGATATCCATTTCAGTACCCGGGAAATGGGCAGCAGGGAGGCCGTGAAAAGTGCAATGGGTTAAAAGCAGAAAAAAGGGGGTGACAATATTAAGGATGGGTTTCATAATATTGGAGGGTAATGGGGGGACGGGGGGACAAGGGGAGGGGGGGACAAGTGGACGTGGAGACAGGGGGACGGGGGGACAGGTGGACAGGTGGACAGTGGGACAGGTGAATAGGTGAAAGAGGGGAAGCGTATTCAAAGGGAGGATGATATGAGCAATATTCAGGCATAGTGATAATAAAGAGTTGGTTTTTAACAATTGTAAAAATCCGGAGAATATGACAGTGAAAAGGAAAATGGCCCTCTCTCATGTTGATGAAACGGGCAAGGCCAACATGGTGGATGTAGGCGCCAAACCGGTCCAGTTCCGGACTGCAGCTGCAACAGGCCATATCAGGCTGGATAAGGAGACCCTTGACCTGATCCGGGAAAACAGGATGAAGAAAGGCGATGTGCTCACGATTGCAGAAATTGCCGGGATTCAGGGTGGAAAACGAACCAGCGAGCTGATCCCGTTGTGCCACCCGTTGCAGATCACAAAAATAGAGGTCAGGGCCACCCTTGATAAAACTGGTGTAAAGGTGCAGGGTCTTGCAAAATGCACCGGGCAGACAGGAATAGAGATGGAAGCCCTGACTGCTGTTTCTGTTGCCCTGCTGACAATATATGACATGTGTAAAGCCGTCGATAAAACCATGGTGATCGGGGAAATCAGCCTGGTGGAAAAGACAAAGTCTGACCTGCCCAGGGAACCTAAATAATTTCGAATCGAAACCAAAAACTGCCGCGGTGTGAAAACAGGCAACCTTGTATTATCCGAAACTATGAACTGTTTCTTAATTGATTGTACTGAAATGTTGAATTAGTTTTATAAACAAGTGAAACATTAGAATATGCTGCAAATTAAAATATTGTCGGTCAATACCTCAGAGCAAAAGGGCACCATTAAAAAGCCCGTTGACCAGATTGAACTTACCCACAACGGGGTAAATGGTGATGCCCATGCAGGTCACTGGAACCGGCAGGTGAGCCTTCTTGGGACAGAGAGTATTGCGAAATTTGAGGCGGAAGCAGAAAGGAAAGTCATCCCGGGTGAATTTGCAGAAAACATCACCACATCGGGGATGGACCTCTGGACTGCCCACCCGCTGGACCGGTTTACATCAGGGGACATTGAGATGGAGGTAACTCAGATCGGGAAGGAATGCCACGGGAGCAATTGTGCCATTTTCAAGGAGATCGGCAACTGTGTCATGCCCAAGGAGGGGATTTTTTGCCGTGTTCTCAGTCCCGGAGTACTGGAAGCGGGAATGGAAATGGAATATCATCCAAGGATGTACCGCATCCTCTTGATCACACTGAGTGACCGTGCTTCGGCTGGGGAATACGAAGACAAGTCGGGTATGAGGATCCAGGAATTGTTAAAAGACTTTTTCGGATCAAGGAACCTGCATCATTTTATTCATTATTCACTCATTCCTGATGATCAGTATAAACTGGAAGAGCTATTGCATAAAGCCAAGGAGGAACTGGTCGACCTGGTTATCACGACCGGGGGAACAGGCATTGGTCCCCGCGATTTCACACCCGATGTTGTGAAACGTATGCTTGACAAGGAGATCCCGGGAATCATGGAGATGATCCGCATGAAATACGGTGCCGCAAAGCCAGCCGCTCTGGCAAGTCGCTCGGTGGCAGGTGTCATGGGTAAAACCCTGGTATTTACCCTCCCCGGCAGTGTCCGTGCAGTAAATGAGTACATGACGGAGATCTCCGCCTCACTTATACACCTGCTATATATGTTGCACGGATTGGATACCCACTGAAAACTGGTATCAAATAAAGACTCCATGTACAAAAGACTTTTCGGGAAAATACCGGCAGCCATTGAAGGAAAAATTATTGAGAGAGAAGAGAATTGCAGAATTTGCAATGATAAAAATGGCAAACTGATTGCTGTTGTTGATTATTGGGATATCAAAACAGCCAGACTCATTAAGTGTCCAAAATGCAACCACATCCAACTCGATCCAATGTTGAGCGACACAGAAACGTCGAAAGGTTGTTTGGCATATTACATGGAGGAGGCCCTTCGAACGAGTAAGAAGGAACAATTTAAAAACTGTGTTCGAAACTTCAGGCGAGGAGTAGTTTTTGGATATTCTCTAAGGAGTAAAAAAATATCCCCGAAATCTGTATTGGAAATGGGGCCGGGATCGGGATATTTTTCTGCTGGATTAGAGTTTGTTTTTCCAAACCTGGAAATAACTGTAATGGACATAAATACAGAAGTACTGGAATTTAATGCACAATATCATAATTACCATACCATACATGAAATTCCAGACAATTTTGTCCCAGGTTTTGCAGGTAAATTTGATCTGATAATTGCCCGTGATATCATTGAACACGTATCCGATATATCTCAAGTATTAAAAAATGCAAACAGGTATTTGGCCGTCAATGGTTTTTTTCATTTTATCACGCCCAATGGACATGAAGATGTCTGGAAACATTACCTGACTTCAATATTGACTAATTCCGCATCTGAACTTCTTATCAATCACGTGAACTACTTTGACGGGAAAGGTCTTAATGATCTGTTGATTCAAGAAGGATTTATTCCTGTTGATTACTATACGTATAACATAAAAACTACTTTGCGCGGCAGTGGTTGGAAAAAGACAATAAAGTTAATGAGTCCTGTTTCTGTAAGAAAACCTGCCGATTTGTTCATTAAGGAAAATGCAGGCGCAATTTCAAATATTGAATTTGTAAAGAAAGAAATTTTAAATAAGTGGTATATTCAAAATGGCGCAAAATGGATCACTTATATTTATTGCCTTTATCAGCATTTTTCAATATTAAAAATTAATCCTGGGCTGAATGTCGGACACGAAATTTATGGTTTGTATAAAAAAAATAAATCTGACAAAGTGTTGCATTTATAATGCTTGAGTGATAATACAGAGATTTTCCTCTTGATCCCAGAGCACCTGCAATCCTACCGGCAACCATGAAATAAAAAAGCCTGCAAGCATTTAACTTACAGGCCTTAACATTGATTTCACTGTACCCCGGGCGGGACTTGAACCCGCACGGCCGCGATGGCCACAGGATTTTAAGTCCTGCGTGTCTACCAGTTCCACCACCAGGGCAGAATCCGGAAATTATCCGGTTCATCCATTCAAACAGATCCGGACAAGCCCGGCTCCTCAATATTTTTCACCGGCAGCATAAAAACTGTTCCCTGCCAGATGAAAAAACCCTCAGCATTTCGAGGGTTCTTCTGGAGCGAAAGACGGGAATCGGACACGCGACCTCGTCCTTGTCAAGGTCGTGCTCTACCAGCTGATCTACTTTCGCATCGTAGTTTTGAGGCTGCAAATTTAGACAAATTTTCTTTTCCTCCTATTTTTTTTCAAGCAATTTTTTAATCTCATTCAACTTCATCAATGCTTCGACCGGTGTAAGCACATTAATTTCGGTATTGAGAATGTCCTCCTTGATCTGTTGCAGCAGCGGATCATCGAGCTGAATGAAGCTGAGCTGGTATCCGCCGTCATTCAGGGATGAAGCCGCATGTGCAGCGTGCGTACCCCTGGCCTTGGTACTGACCCCGGACTTTCTATCCTTCGCCGGCTTGCCAAGTTCCTCGGCATTATGACTGTTCTCCAGTTGCCTGAGCATTTCACCTGCCCTTTCAAGCACCGTGGCAGGCATGCCTGCCATTTTCGCCACATGGATGCCAAAACTGTGCTCACTTCCCCCGGGGAGTAATTTCCGCAGAAAGATCACCTTATTCTGTATCTCTTTCACGGCAACATGATAGTTTTTAATTCGCGGCATCAGCCCGGCCATTTCGTTTAGTTCATGATAGTGCGTGGCAAAAAGCACTTTCGGTTTAAACAACGGATGCTGGTGCAGAAATTCGGCAATGGCCCATGCGATGCTGATACCGTCGTATGTGCTGGTTCCGCGCCCTATTTCGTCGAGCAGGATGAGGCTCCTGTTTGAAATATTATTCAGGATGCTGGCGGTTTCATTCATCTCAACCATGAAGGTGGATTCGCCCGAGGATATGTTGTCGGAAGCTCCCACACGGGTAAAAACCTTGTCGGTCAAACCGAGCACAGCCCTGTCGGCAGGGACAAAACTGCCCATCTGCGCCATCAGCACAATCAGCGCCGTTTGCCGGAGCAGGGCCGATTTTCCCGACATATTCGGGCCGGTGAGGATGATCAGCTGTTGTGAGCGGTCATCCAGGTAAACATCATTCGCGATATACTCCTCACCCGGCTTCATTTGCCGTTCGATCACAGGATGGCGGCCAGCGCGGATATCAAGGATCAGTGAATTATTAAGTTCAGGCCTGACATAGCGGTATTTCAGGGCACTTGCAGCAAAAGAAACAAGCACATCCAGGCGGGCAATCAGCGAAGCATTCAACTGGATAGGCTGAATGTAATCGGCCAGGAAGAGGATGAGGTCGTTGTAAAGCTTCAACTCGATCTCAAGAATTTTTTCCTCCGCATGAAGAATCTTCTCCTCATAGATCTTCAGTTCTTCCGTGATATACCTTTCTGCATTTACCAGGGTTTGCTTCCGTTGCCATTCAGCCGGAACTTTTTCCTTATGTGAGTTGGTAACCTCGAGATAGTAACCAAACACATTGGTATACCCGATCTTAAGCGAGGAGATACCCGTGCGTTCGATTTCCCGCTGCTGTATGCTTACCAGGTAATCCTTGCCCGAGAAGGCCAGTTTCCGCAAATCATCAAGTTCATTATTCAATCCTTCGCGGATGATATTGCCCTTGATCGCCAGCGCGGGGGGATCAGGATTTATTTCCCGGTCGATGCGTTCGCGCACCAGCTGGCAAACATTCAGCTGGTCGCCGATTTTCTTCAGTCCTTCATTTTCCGAAGATCCGCACATTGCCTTCACCTCTTCAATGGCATCGAGTGCCCGCTTGAGGTAGATCATTTCCCTTGGATTAACCCGTGCCACCGCGACTTTTGAGATCAGCCGCTCCAGATCGCCGATCTGCTGAAAATGGTGCCGGATCTTTTCGGTGGCCTCCCCATGAAGGGTAAAATATTCGACTGCATCAAGCCGTTCGCCGATTGGCTGCAGGTTTTTCAGCGGCAGGATGATCCAACGCCGCAGTTGCCTCGCCCCCATTGGTGAGACCGTTTGATCAAGCACATCCAGCAAGGTTTTTGCATTTTCATTCACCGAATTAAGCAATTCCAGGTTGCGGATGGTAAAGCGGTCGAGCCAAAGATAATTATCTTCCTCGATGCGGCTCAGCTTGCAAATATGCTGCACCCTGTCATGCTGTGTTTCCGCAAGATAGTGCAATGCGGCGCCGGCAGCGATCACACCCATATCCATGTTCTCGACACCAAATCCTTTGAGTGAAGCGGTGCCAAAATGTTTCAACAGGAGATCATTTGAAAAATCACGACTAAATACCCAGTCGTCAAAGGTTGAAATATAGAATTTACTGCCAAATAGCTCGGTGAATTCCTGCCGCTTATTCTTCTGTATGATGACTTCGCTCGGCCGGAAACTTTGTATCAGCTTATCGATGTATTCGAAGTTTCCCTGGGCAAGGTAAAATTCTCCCGTTGAAATATCAAGAAAGGAGATTCCGGAGATTTTCGACTCGAGATGGACTCCGGCCAGGAAGTTATTCTCCTTCTGATCAAGGATCTTATCATGGTAAGAAACACCGGGAGTAACGAGCTCAGTCACCCCGCGCTTTACAATGGTCTTTGTCAGTTTAGGATCTTCGAGCTGGTCGCAGATGGCAACACGCAAGCCCGCCTTGACAAGTTTAGGCAGGTAAAGATCGAGGGAATGATGAGGAAATCCTGCCAGTTCCATGTAGGCAGCGGCCCCATTGGCACGCCTTGTAAGTACAATTCCCAGGATCTTCGAGGTACGGATCGCATCTTCCCCGAATGTTTCGTAAAAATCGCCGACCCGAAAAAGCAACAGCGCATCAGGGTACTTCGCTTTGATCGCGTTGTACTGTTTCATTAACGGGGTTTCGGCGTATTCTTTCGGCTTTGGCATTAAAAAGGAAGCTAAATCTCATTAAAAAATAAAAATCTTTTCAAAGGTAGCCATGTGATGTTAAGCAACATAAGTTTGTTGATAAATATCGATAAAAACAGCATGACGACTTGTTTTGAATTGTAAATTTGGGGATTCGCGGTTCCCGGATGGAATATATCATATTTCGGCATTATTATGAGAAAACTGACCATGACAGAGCTCCAGCGACTCTCCGTTGAAGAGTTCAAATCCGCGGAGAAGATTCCATTGATCATCGTGCTGGATAACATACGCAGTCAGAACAATATTGGCAGTGTATTCAGGACCGCTGATGCATTCAGGCTTTCGGGAGTTTTCCTTTGCGGGATAACGGCCACCCCGCCGCACCGCGAAATTCACAAAACCGCCCTGGGTGCAACCGAATCGGTTCACTGGCGCTACTTTAATTCAACCCGGGAAGCCGTTTCCGAACTGATTTCCATGGGATATAAAATAATTGCTGTTGAACAAACCGTTGATAGCATTAAATTACCCGAATTTCATCCCAACAAGAATGAAAAACTCGCCATCATTTTGGGGAACGAGGTCAACGGCATTGATGATGAAATACTTAAAATGTCGCAGGAAAGCATTGAAATTCCTCAATTCGGGACAAAACATTCTATCAATATCTCTGTTGCCGCTGGGATTGTAATCTGGGATATCATCGGAAAAATGAACTTTTATGAATAAAACTGTAACCCGGAAGGCCATTTACCGTAGAATTGTATATTCCCGCGGTGCATAAGAAAGTGCAAAATCTGATTAAATGCGTTACTGGAAGGCTTTTTAAGAATTTTTTTGTTGATTTAATTGGAGGATTTTTTAATTTTACAGGCTGAAACGGGAATTGCATTGTAAAATACTCCTAATCAGCACATTAGCAAAATGAACTTAAATTTGTTAATTTTGGTTTCAATTATTTTATGAAAACCCTATAATTAATATTATATTTGCTCAATCAGTAAACAAAGTCAAATTATAATTAAAACTCGTACGTATGAAAAAATTTTATCAACCCCTGACGAAATCCTTAATCGTCCTTCTGATGTTGGTTGTGCCCATGATTCCATTCGCGCAAACCCAAACAAAGGAAGCTTCCAAGAAAGAGGCAGAAAAGACAGAAAAGACCAAAACTACGAAGTGTGAAAAGCTCTCCTCATACAAGTATTGGTCAATCACTGCTTACGGAGCAATGGACCAGTTCAACGGAGATCTGTCTAAGAACATCCTCGTAAACGACTCATGGATGTTCGGTGCAGGTGGTGCAGTTACAAGACAATTTTCAAGGGTAATTGGCGCCCGTTTCAGGGGTGGCTGGGTTCCTTTAAAGGCTTCTGTTGACAAGAAGTATATGCCGGAAGCAAAGGAAGCCAACATCGACAATGAATACAAAATCTCCCAGAACATGAAGGTCTGGGTTATTGAAGCCGATCTCGAAGCCACGATCAACTGGGTTAACTGGATCATGGGATACAAACCCGAGCGGTTCTTTTCATCCTATCTCGTTGCCGGTATCGGATTCGACCATACCCAAGGGGTCAAGGAGACCAATGGCATTCCCGACGTCCCAATCGGATACATTGGGTATCCTACAAAAACCGATGGTACCGAAGTATACGGCAATAACGGCGGGATTGGAAAATGGAACATGGAATTTAAGGCTGTTGCCGGCATTGGTTTTGACATCAACCTCAGCAAGCATTGGTCAATCAACCCCGAAATCCTTTGGAGATACAGGGGCAGTGACAACGTCGACATGACAATTGGTGGTGCAAAACAAGTCATCAATGATATGTACAGCGGCGTGAACCTTGGCATCACCTACAAATTCTCAGGTGGTTGCAACATGAAGGACATGTACAAAAATTACGAACTGGTCAAATATGAGACTACGCCTGCAGTGCTTACCGAAAAGGGAGACTCCGTTATGTTCACCGTCAGGGGAACCGTTCCTCCCAAGTTCATGTGCCCGACTGCAGCAATGTATTTCCACCCTGTATTAACTTACGATGGCGGACAATATGAAATGCCTTGCGCTCACCAGATTTATGGCGAAAAATTAACCGGCACCGGTACGATGATCAAATACAAGGAGGGTGGTTCATTTACCTACACCTGTGTTTTCCCATACAAACCGGAGATGAATACCTCCATGCTGTCAGTTACCCCGATCGTTTACGAAGCGAAGGAAAAAGTTCTTTTGAAGAAGGATGAGATCAAGGTGAAGGCCAAATTCATGGAAATGCCAAAACGCGATCTCGCACCTGGTATTATCTACACTGCAAAGCGGATCCAGCATGATGAACTGACCCTGTCTGCTGATCACGGCTACCAGAAAGAGGTATTCCAGTCAAAAACCGGAACCATCTATTTCAAGAAAAACAAATTTGACCTTGATCTGAAATTTGGCCTTAACAAGACCGATCCCGCCAAGAATCCGTTACTGGATCTCAACACTTTCATCAAACAGGGTTGGAAAATCAAGGACATCGCCATGAACGGCTATGCCTCACCAGAAGGAGAAGAAACATTCAACGCAGGTTTGTCGGAAAATCGTTCCAAAACCGGCAACAAATGGATGAT
>CAZPWZ010000073.1:0-8787 GCA_964590675.1 uncultured Draconibacterium sp. | reverse complement strand
TATTGTAAACAGTGATGGTTTGGGCAAGTGTTCCTGCAGGAAGGTCAAATTCAACGATGACCATGCTTGTTGTCGGGTTGGGATATACCTTAACTCCACCCTGTTTCACCATCGTTTTGGTTGACAAGGACTCTTGCTCCATTGCGACCTGGGATGGCGATGGACTCCAACCCGTTGAACAATAATCTCCTGTAGTGGTGATATACGCATGCAAAGATCCTCCGTTCTGAACGATGGTTGAAGGAAGCATGATGATATTCTGGCCGGCGATCAGGTGAACGCTGCCGCCCTGCTGAACAATGAACGATGTGTTGTTGCCGGCAACGGTGATAGTTTGGGTAGCATCATAGCACATACTTTGTCCATTAGAAATATTAATATTCTGCAATGTCTGGTTGATTGGAGCAGGTGAGGCTTCATCTTTCAGGCAACGAACGGAAAAACCGAAATCCTTCCATGCTGGACTGCTGTTAACATTTCCCATCCAATAGTTTAATCCCCTTGCCCAAAGGTAATCAGGGAAAGGAAATCCAGTAGAAGGCCAGAAATAGGTAGAGTTAGTTATGAGATCGAATCCTTCCCCGACGTAATTATATCCAGCAGGCAAAGCACTAAAACAACTACCATTCGTAGCACCACCATTTGGAGCCATCCACAAGCCTGTACCAGCCTCAATGGTACCGGTTGTTTTCATCATACCTCCGGCTACATTTTCTCCTCCTAAATAGGTTGTTAGGGTTGTCCATTCTGCATCCGTTGGAATATGCCAGCCCTGAGGACAAATCCCTTGCGCTCCCGGTGTGGATTCATATTGCATTGCCTCATCCCATTGATATAGCCCACCATAAGTTGCACAATTTGCCGGATTGTTATCATAACAGTATTTTTCAATTGTAGCAGTATTGGTTTGGGTCTGGGCTCCAGGTATCATTGTTCCGATGTTCAGGTTTTCCTTAAACCAGCATTGTGTTCCGATTTGTACCGTATTATATGTCTGGCCGCCATAGGTTACCGTTGGAATGCCGGAGCAGGGATTCGGGCATTGACAAGGAATTAAAGTAATTGCAACGATATTTGAAGTAGCTGTTGGATTGATCGCACAAGCCTCGTTTGAAGTGAGGATACATTGTACGATGTCGCCATTGGCAGGAACATAGGTGAAAGTTGAAGTATTGGTGCCAGCGTTGACGGAGTTCACTTGCCATTGGTAAGACGGGCTGTTACCGCCGTTAATAGGTATGGCAGTAAATGTTACATTAGTTCCGGCACAGACCGTGCTGGCAGATGGAGTAATTGAAACGGTAGGGGTGCAGATAACGGGGCTATCTAAAATACATCGAACCGAAGATCCCGTGACTTTGTCACCATAATTAAACCAAGTATCACTAGAAAAGGTGTCGAGATAGTTAAAGAATGCCCTTGACTGATTAAATTCCGTAGCACTCCAAAGGTAGGTATGCAAGTTTATCCAACCACAACTTCCGAGTAGACTATGCCCGGCTGGAAGAGCAGTAAAACAGCTCAGATTGGTGGCGCCGGTATTGGGCGGATTCCAGTGTGTGGTGCCTGCTTCTTTTAGTTTCCCGCCTGCAACGGAGGCTCCCCCAAGAAAATCATGTAGAACTGTCCACTCAAGTTTAGACGGAATATGCCACCCTGACGGACAGATTCCTTGACGTCCGCTTGGATTTGCATTGCTTGATGATGTGTAATTCATCATTTCATCCCATTCGTACAGACCTCCGTAGATGGCACAGTTAACCGGATTATTGCCATAACAGTATTTTTCGAGGATACCGTTATTGGTTTGTTGTTGGGTTGAGGGTGTCATTGTACCTATGTTCAGGTTTTCCTGAAACCAGCATTGCGTTCCGATCTGCACCGTGTTGTAAATCTGGCCCCCATAAGTTACGGTGGGAATGCCGGGGCAGGGATTTGAGCATGGGCAGGGATTCACAGTTATCGTCACAGTTCCGGTTGCAGATTGCATACAACCATTGGCATCTGAGACGCTTACCAGGGAATATACAAAGGTCCCTGCAGTTCCTGTCGTTTGCACTACTGTTCCCGAGTTGCCGGTAGTTGTTACCTGTTGATTATTTCCGCTATTGATTGTGTATGAAATGGTATATGGTGATAGCCCGTTTACACCTGTGAAGGTGATAATTGGTGCTGGATCATTAACACATACTGATGTTGTGCCACTAATGCCGGCGGTAGGCAACGGATTAACAGTCATAGTGACAATATTGGAATATGCGGTTGGAGTTGAAGCACATGGGTCGCTTAAAGTCAGCACACACTGTACTGCATCCCCGGTTAAAGGAGTATAGGTATATGTTGATGTATTTGTGCCTGCATTCACGGAATTTACCGTCCACTGATAACTAGGATTTGTACCACCGCTCGTTAGGGTAGCCGTAAACGTGACATTATTTCCTGCGCAAGCTGGATTGGCTGATGCTGAAATTGATACAGTAGGTGTAAAGGTTCCTGCCGCACCTAAGATGCAACGAAAATTCGGACGATTATCTGCGGAGTTGGACTGGGTAAAGTTACATCCTGAAGACCCGTCCATATAATAGTACCGGGTCTTACCGGAATTGCCGGATGTCCCGTATACACGTGAATAATTTGAATATGCTGAATTGTCAAAGCATATTTCCACAAGTAAATTGTCATTACCATTATAGTAAAAAGGTGTCTGTAACGTAATCATCTGCCATCCTGTACCGGGAACAGCATAGGATCCACTATAAACAGTTGTCAGTCCTGTTTCCCAACCACCAAGGGTTGACGAAGTTGTATTCTTCATTTTGATATGAAAGCCATTCATGATCTGTGTAGAAAATGAAACAACATGGAATCCAATGCTGGAAATATTTCCGGGACCTCCCCCTGCTGAAAGAATCTCAGCGGCTGTGTAAAGCATCTGGGTTCGGCCATCCTGCCAATAGGTTAAATATGGATAGTTACACTGATTGGCTCCGCTGCCCATGGTGATGGTTGCTATGGGTAATGGGATAACAGTCAGCAATGCATTATTGGAAATTTTCATTGTTCCGCATCCTGTGACATGACATTCGTACCTGTAACCATTCATGGAAAAGGTGGCGCCTGTAATAGTCAGAGCAGATGTAGTGGCTCCACTATATACTCCTCCATTATTTATTGCCACGAAGGGGTTACCCAGACCCTTTTGTTCAAACCATTGATAAAGTGGTATAGGGGCGCCAGGCATTGTGGTTACTGAAAAGACAGTTGTACCTCCTTCGCAGATGGTCTGATCAACTGGCTGTGTTGTTATCCAAGTATCTGAAACTACAATCATTGTGACAATGTTGGAAAATGCGGTTGGATTTGAAGCACAGGGATCATTTGAAGTCAGTATGCTCTTTACCAAGTCGCCATTGGCAGGAACATAGGTGAAGGTTGAAGTGTTGGTGCCAGCGTTGACGGAGTTCACCTGCCATTGGTAAGACGGGTTGGTGCCGCCGTTTGTTATTGCTGAAGTGAAGGTAACACTGTTGCCTGCACAGACCGGGTTTACAGATGGAGTAATGGTGACGGTAGGGGTGCAGGTTGCTACGCCATCATAAACGCATCGGACTGACGCCCCTGAGACTTTGCTAAAATTGTTAAACCCGGTAGCATTGGAGTATTGGCTAAGGTATAATATGGATGCCTGTGAAAGATTATTTTCTGTAGCACTCCATATGTAGGCCTCATGGCCTATCCAATAATATCCGCCCCAAAGACTATGACCGCCTGGAAGAGCAGTAAAACAACTCGCATTGGTGGCTCCATCATTGGGTGGAAGCCAGTGTATTGTGCCTGTTTCTCTTAGTGCATCGTTGCAAACGGAGGCTCCCCCAAGAAAGTTATGTAGATCTGTCCATTCAGATTGAGACGGAATATGCCACCCTGGAGGACAGATGCCTTGTCGTCCGCTTGGATTTGCATTGCTTGATGATGTATAATTCATCATTTCATCCCATTGATATAGACCTCCATATATAACACAGTTGGCAGGATCATTATCGTAACAGTACTTCTCAATTGTTCCATTGTTGGTTTGCGACTGAATTCCGGGTATCGGATCTCCGACATTTAGATTTTCATGCAACCAGCATTGCGCACCAATCTGAACTGTATTGTATATCTGGCTGCCATAGGTTACCGTTGGAATGCCGGGGCATGGATTTGGGCATTGACATGGATTTACGGTGATGGTTACCGAACCTGATAAGATTTGGCTGCAACCATAGGCATCGTAAAGATCGGAGAGTGTGTAAACGAATGTCCCCGCCGTCGAAGTAGATTGTGTAATGGTGGCCGTATTCCCCGTGGCGCTGGTTTGAACAAACACGATACCGCCGCCATTAACGGAATAGAAGATAGTATATGGCGGAGTTCCGCCGGATGCGGTAAAGGTGATGACCGGCGGCGGATCGTTTACACAGACAGTTGCTGTCCCGCTTATGGTGGCGGTTGGCAACGGGCGGACAATCATCGTAATAATATTCGAAGAAGCGGCAGGATTGATCGCACAAGGATCGTTTGAAGTGAGGATGCATTGTACGTTGTCGCCATTGGCAGGAACATAGGTGAAGGTTGAAGTGTTGGTACCTGCATTCACAGAGTTCACCTGCCATTGATAAGACGGGCTGGTACCGCCATTTGTTATTGCTGAAGTAAAGGTAACATTATTGCCGGCACAGACCGGGTTTACCGATGGGGTGGTGGTTATTGTGGGGGTGCAGGTGGAAGGCATGAAGTAATTCATAAAATTAACAGCCAAAGGCATATTCCCATTTGCCAGAGGGAGGACATGCGAACCAGGAATGGGCGGAAAGGCAGGAAATGTCTGAATCCAGCCCGGTTGCTGGACTTCAGAAACAGTGTAATTGCCAGGGACCAGGTTGTCAAACACATAGTTTCCACTTGCATCTGTTATACAGGTTCCATTTACCGGGCCCGTTATTTGAATGGTCCAGTTAGGTAGTTTGGGCTCACCTAAGTCTAAATAACCATTATGATTGAGATCGTTGAACTTAGACCCGCCAATGCGTACTTTGCATTTACCAAAACTGCCTGCATTGTAGAGCGCTGAAATCTCTGTTCCCGAAAGATTCCGGCTGAACATTTCGATTTCATCGAGCCTACCATAGAACAGGTTGGTCGTGTTGTCGACTGCACAACCGATGCGTAATAGGTTCGGGTTGTCAATGCTTCCGGTACAATTCGTTGGATTTGCCGTGCCGATTATGGTTCCATTAACGTAAAATACAATACCGTTGCCGACATTCCGGTCAACAGTCACCGCCACATGATACCAATTATTCCCACCGATAGAAAATTGGTAAAGGCCTGACATGTAAACCGCAGAAGTTCCATCCGCCATTTCCAGGGTAAGATGACCATTGCCAGCACCATCAATGAAGTGAATATAGAAGGAATAGCCAGTGGGGCTGCTACCAACTAACCTTTTATCCACAATCATGTACTTGTCGAAATTTAAAGCTTGAAAATCAGTTGGCTGGATCCAGGCATCAATGGTGAAATCACCGGTTCCGAAGTCGAGTTCAGCATGGTCGGCGACATCTGTGTAATCGGGAACGCCGAAATTAATATATGAGTTGTACCAACGGCATGCAGCAACTTTACCGGGATCGACAACAGGACTCCCCATATGTGTACCTGTATTTGGAAATCCAACCTGGTCGGAGGCCAATGTTCCAGTGTTTTCATCGAGCGCCCACCAGGCTGTCATGCCGGCAGGTGGCTCTAGGCATTGTGCATTCCCGAAACTCAGGCCCTGGATGGTCTGGTTTGACGAAAGGGTCACAGAGAACGTGCCGGGCGAAGGTGGGGCGGTCTGGTACCAGCCGGTTTGCGCCACCTCCCCGACCGTATAGCTTCCCTGAGCCAGATTTGAGAACTGGTAATTGCCATTGTTATCCGTAGTTGTAGTCAATGAAGCAGTTCCGGACAGGGTTATTGACCAGTTCGGCAGCCCGGGTTCTCCCGAATCCTTGATCCCATTGCCGTTCAGATCGTTGTATTTGGATCCGGAGATCGTTGAATTCGTGGTTGTGCCTGATATTAAACAAGCCAGGTCAGATTCGGTGGGTAATGTGTTGACTATTTGTAATTGTGGCGCGCCGCTGCTGTTCATAATATAATAATAACCAGTTGATATCAGCGCAAAGGAGTTGCATGTCGATAAACCCGTAGGGGCCGATGCAGGCAGTTGCACTTTATAGTCAAGGGTCAGGATATCCCCGGATTGCAGATGGTTTACGGTAGAAGTAGCAGTGCCAAAGTTGAAATTATGGCCAAAATCAAATTTCACATTTCTACCCTGGGTCAGCGAAGTTGACCATGAAGGATTATTACATTGAATCGGCGGACCCGGTGAATAACCCAACTCCGGAAGACAGATATTTTGGAAATCATCAACCTTTATTGTCGGGTTCCCCGTGAGAGGACCGTTCCCGTTGACTTTGATGACCGGTAATGTTCCCGGGGGTGAGTTCAAGATGGTTGAGTATTTAAGGTCAATTTGGCCACCCCTGTTGTTGGGGGTCAGGCGGTTCAGGATCATCCGGTCATCGCCTGTACCAAAGTCGACTGGCAGCAGGTCGACAAGGATTACATCATTCACCGGGTAATTGGCCGTATTTTTATATTGCAGGCGGTACCAGATATCTGAACCAGGATTTACGAAAGCGGATTTTCCCCAGGTGATGCCGTCGTTGCTGATGAATTTTTCTGCCTGGGCACCAAAGACGCTGTTAACTGTAATGTACTCAATGGTTGATGTCTTTGTTGCTGGAAGAGTGCCTCCGGCAATAGTGAAATAATTGGCCAGGCTGCCGGCCAGGGCATGCTGTTTGACATAAGCTTTAAATTCAATAAAATAGGAAGGTACGCCTGGTACGGTGCAGTAGTATGTGTTTGGATTGAAAAACTGGCAATTGGGCGTGATGGAGGGTATATCCCAGGTAAGAGTTTGCGTCGTTGTCTGGGCAAAATTAACACCAGGCCAGGGCGATGCATTGTTTGGATAACAACCAATGTTTTCATTTAACGAGGTATAATATCTACAACTGCCAGGGATGAATTCAAGGTTTTCATCCAGGATGTCTGTAATGGTCGCTCCAATGAGATCTCCGCTGCCTGTGTTCAGTATTCTTAACTTGTAGGTTACAATATCTCCCCACAAGTATGCATTTTGCTCATTGCATACCAGTTTTGTTGCACAGATCTTAGGTTGATAGTTTTCGATGGTAAAGCTGACCGATTTGCTGGATGGTGGAATATTATGGATGGGATCAAAAGTCAGGTAGGCGGTGTTGGTAATAACCGTCCCAACCGCTATGTATGGCAGTACATCAAAGTTCAGATCAATGCTGTATGTATATCCATTCGGGAGCCCTGCACCAAAATCCACCTGCACATTTGTTATTTGGTATTGGGAGGTACTAGTCCAGGTTGGGGACCCTGATGGAGGCACTGAATAAATGGTTGGGGGTCCGCTTGAATAGGTTATTGTCGCCGTAGCAGTCAGCGCGTATGGAAAATAATTGCTATTAAATTTTATGGAGGTGATATTTACCTGGGGCGGAATAGCATCTGTGATAGTTCCCGCTTGCAAGGGAACATTGCCTGTGCTGGGAATATTAATCGTGTATCTCCCCGAGCAACCAGGTACAGGATTGGGTATAAAAACCCCCTTGCCTACGGTGCTTGCTCCCTGTGGTTGCGTAAAATGCACCGTAATGGTGCTGGTATTGCCGTAAATGGTATTATTACAGGTGGTTGCCGAATAGGTGACGGTATTTACAACGGTTGAACTGACCGTAGCCGCCGGGTAATCGACCAGAATCCGGAAGGTAGCCCACCCGTCACCGAGTGCGGTTGTCGCCGGCACTTCTGAGATTTTGAATTTTATATGTTTAGTGCCTCCGGATACGGTCGTTGTAATTGTGCCCGGTATCGCATTTATGGCATTTGATGGAATAAAATTATTGGATAATACCTGGAAGCTTCCGGCGACATAATCTGCGGACATCGGGATAACATCGTCAACCCACATATCATATGAGTTATGCTGTCCAAAAATGCTCCATCGAAAAGGATTTGCTTTTCCCAGGGTAATATTGAACGGCACGGGATAACCTACCGGTGCCTGATAGACGATAGTTGTTCCCGATCCCGTGTATGGCAATGGAGAACTCTTACTGATGGCAAAGGGGTTTTCGTATGCCACCGGGGTCACGGTAAGATCCGCGGTGCAAAGGCCGGGAGGGGGCAAATTAATCAGCGCCCCACTGGTTCCGCTCGTGATCATGCAGGAATGATTGTTCACAAATGCCCCGTTGCAGGTTGTTCCTTCGGGGAACCGTACATTGATCTGGAAATTGTAGGTACCCTGGATCAGGTTTGCCACAGGAACAGTGTACGTCACCGTCGAGGTGCCTCCAACGGTTGACAGGATGACCATATTCGGATCACTGGAAGGGGCAACGATCAAGGGCGCCGGAATGATATCGGTTATGGTAACTGTTGTGGTCCCTATCGACACATTGGCAGGGATCGTATAAAAGATCGTATAGGTGAACGGCACCCCGGAGTATTCAGTGGTAACGCTACTCTGCGTCTTCAGGAAAAATCCGTTGTTATTCACCCAGGGCGTTTCCTGCGGAACCGGTGGGATGGGAGGCAGTTGACAATAAATTACCAGGCAATTGCTTAACAAAGTAATAACCGCTAAAAGTTTTT
>CAZPWZ010000072.1:0-8800 GCA_964590675.1 uncultured Draconibacterium sp. | reverse complement strand
ACGTGTGAGCTGACACGTTGTCGCCGAACTCCTAGAATCAAAATCAGCACTGATCAATATCTCGAAGCTTGCCGGCATATTCTACTAGTTGAAGAATTCCAAGAATGACCCGAAAATGCCGCAAAGGAAGCCCTTGCTGAATTTGAGCATGACCTCGATTTCCAAGCACCAGAAGTGCGGACAACACCAGAGGAACAAGAACAACTGAGAAAATAACAATAAATCTAGGATTGATAGATTTATATTTCATGAATATATTATGTTTAGAATGATACAAAAATAATAAATCATTTTAATAAAAGTCAAGTCGGATGAAAAATAGTTTCTAATTTTGACGAACCATCATTAAACCAACATCTTAAAATGCCCTATAAATATCTTTTTTTTCCCCTTCTATCTCTCTGTTTGTTTAATTCGTGCGGACCAATGAAGCAGAAAGTTGATCTAATTGTCAAGAATGGAGTGATTTACACAGTAGATTCCCTTAATTCGCGGGTTGAAGCCATGGCCATTGGCGATGGAAAAATTTTAGCCATGGGAAGTACCGCTGTGATCGAGCAGGGCTACCGCTCAGATGAAGTGGTTGATTTAAAGGGCAAAGCGGTTTTTCCGGGCTTTATCGACAGCCATTGTCACTTCATTGGTTATGCGTTGGGATTGCAGTACATCGATCTTACCGGTTCAACATCCTTTGATGCGGTTTTGTCCCGGGTAAAGGAGGGAGCAGGACCAGGCCGGGGCGACTGGATCGTGGGCAGGGGCTGGGATCAGAACCTTTGGGAAAAAAAAGCCTTTCCGGATAACAAGGAATTAAATGAATTATTCCCGGACATCCCGGTGATGCTTATCCGCATCGACGGGCATGTGGCACTGGCAAATAATGAGGCGCTGAAAAGGGCTGGTATCGGAACCGACCATCAATTCAGTGATGGCCAGGTTGAAATGAAAAATGGAAAACTGACCGGCATATTGAGCGAAATGGCAGCGGATATGATCCGGAGTGCCGTGCCGCAGCCCCGTGGCGAGGCCTTTGCGGCCGTGCTTGAGCGGGCGCAGGAACAGTGTTTTTCAGTAGGGCTGACCACGGTAAGTGATGCCGGGTTGGAATATGAGCAGGTCCTTGCATTGGATTCATTGCAGAAATCAGGCAGGATCAGCATGCATGTTTACGGGATGTTAAGTCCGACGGATGACAATATCCAGGCATTCGTCAAAAATGGTCCGTTCAAAACCGACAAGCTTGTGATCAGGTCGTTGAAAATTTATGCCGATGGCAGCCTGGGCAGCAGGACGGCAAGGTTGAAACGACCCTATTCTGACGACAATGCCGTATCCGGCATCATCGTTACGTCGCCCGATTCAATCCGTGCTTTGTGCCGCATTGCTCTCGATCACGGATACCAGGTTAATACCCATTGTATTGGCGATTCGGCCAATAGCCTGATTTTGAATATATACAGGCAGTATCTGCAAGGTAAGAATGATCTGCGGTGGAGGATAGAACATGCACAGGTTGTTGATCCCGGTGATTTTTCTCTATTTGGTGATTATTCCATCATCCCGTCAATTCAGGCCACCCATGCCACCTCCGATATGTACTGGGCCGTGAACAGGCTCGGCCCCGAAAGGATCAAAGGCGCCTATGCATTTAAGGAGCTCCTTTTACAAAACGGGTGGATCGCCAACGGAACCGATTTTCCCATCGAGCATATTTCGCCGCTACATACCTTTTATGCCTCTGTGGCCCGCAAGGACCTGAAAGGATTTCCGGAAGGGGGCTTCCAGATGGATAATGCGTTGACCCGCGAGGAGGCCCTGCGGTCATTGACCATATGGGCAGCGAAGGCCGATTTCCTCGAAAAGGAAAAAGGCAGCCTGCAGGTTGGCAAAGATGCAGATTTTGTCATCCTGGATCAGGATATCATGCAAATTCCGGATCAGGATATTCCAGCAACCAAGGTTCTGGATACATTCATCAGGGGTTTAAGGGAATTTCCGAGATAAAAAAAAGCTGTCCTTCCCGGGCAGCTTTTCAAATTTTCAGAACAGATACTATTTGAGGCTCTTGCAGATCAATTTTCCGAGCTGTTTGCCTGCTGATTCAAAACATTCCGCTATCCTGAGGGTTGGATCGTAAGTGGATTTATTCACCGAAACGCCACCAACCGATGTTTTCATTGCTGCTTTGGGTTTTGCTCCATCCACCTCGATTGTCGCAATTATTTTATCCGGGGCGGAAGTTTCCACGAGATCGACCAGCATGTCAATGGATGCAGATTTAGCAGTGCCCATCACCACAGTTTCAACCCCCTGCTCAACAAAGGTAACATGTACAACAAGTGTATATTTGGCTGAAGGATCTGATTTCCCGGTAAGACCACAATCTTCAGCCTGGTCGTTGAATTCAGTTTCAAGCGCAGGTTGGTATTTTTCGGTTTTTCCGGCTTTCCATTTTGATGCCCATACTTCACCGCTTCCTGGTTCTTTGGCATTCCTGTCTGCAATGCCTTTTTTCAGATATTCGTCTTCGGTCGTAAATTTGCCAACGGCCATTTTCGCGTAATCGTACTGCAAGTTAATGACGGCCTGGCCTTTTAGACTTGTCAGGTCACCGGATTTCAGTTTTTGCCCGAACATGGCGCCGGAGATAAGCAATAATGCCATGGTCAGCATTATCATTCCAGTTTTTTTCATAAGTTTCTCTTTATTTGGATTTACGTTTGACTATTATTTAGACAAAATTAAAATAATGTTTCCGGATTCCAAAATTTATCCTGTAAAATTTCCATTTTTTTCACGGTTATCGATAAATTTAATTGGTTTGCGGCTCATTTCAGGGAGTTGCATTTTTTGTACCGCGGCTTCAGAAGTGAAGGTGATCAGCGGGGCGACCCTGAGTTTTGCCCTGAAATGGTCCTTTATATCCTTTTCTTTTTCTTCCCCGATGTTTTTTCCACCGACATGAATGAGGATCTCATCTGTGCCGATCTGATTCGTATATACTTCCACGATATAATTGGAAATATAGTCAATGTTATCAAGGATATCATACAAAGCGGGAGGAAAGAGGGTGGTCCCTTTGTATTTTATCATCTGGTTTTTCCTGCCGATCACGGGCCCGAGCCGCATCGTGTTGCGTCCGCAGGTGCATGGGGCCGTATAGTGGTGGCATACATCCCCGGTTTTAAACCGGAGCAGCGGCATGCCTTCGATCCCCAGTGTTGTTATCGTCACCTCGCCGAGTTCTCCCTCTTTCACCGGCATGTTGTTATCATCCAGGAATTCGACGATGATAAGTTCAGGATGATGATGTCCTCCGGTTCCCGCTTCACATTCTGTGAAAGTAGTACCCATCTCAGTGGAAGCATAGGTTGAAAACAGCTGCAATGGCCATTTCTCCTGAATTTTTCGCCCAAGCGTATTCAATGAAAGATCATATTTGCGCAATGGTTCGCCAATGCATATGGCCTTTTTTATGCTGCTTGCCCGGTAGTCGATCCCATGTTGTTCGGCATATTCAATGATCTTCAGGATAAACGAGGGTACGGCGATGATTGCGTTTGGCCTGATCCTGTTGATGGTATCCCATTGCAATTCCGGTATCCCGTTGCCAACCCGCACCACGCTCGCTCCAAGCATCCTGATCCCCAGGAAATAGGCAAGCCCGGCCATAAACCTCCTGTCGATGGTCGTCATGAGCTGGTAAACATCTGCCGGACTTCCTCCGGCACAGGTAAACGAGATTGCTTCGTTGTAGGCCAGACGGTCAAGATCCTTGTCGGTCATGGCAAAGGTTACCGGATCACCCAGTGTGCCTGAAGTGGTTATGTAGTCGATTACTTTGGTTTTCGGGACGCAGAGAAATTCATCATTCCGCTGCTGGAGATCATCCTTGGTGGTGACTGGTATGTTTACAAGGTCAGCAACGGTCTTTATCTGACGGATATCAATGGCATGCCTGGAGAAAAAATCCTTGTAGAATGATGATGCGTGCTCCAGGTAGGCAAGGGTCTCCCGAAGCCGTTTATCCTGGTACCCGGAAATAACATCACGTGATTCCTTTTCGATTTCCGGAAAAAAAAGTCTGCTCATTATTAAAATTTCAAGCCGATCATGATCCGCACGTTGTTTGCCTCTATTGTCTGGCCTGGACGGTCGTTGTCGAAGTTATCAAATTTCATTTTCCCAAAGCTGTACAACACTGAAAACCGCATCACGATATACCGGATGCTCAGGCTCACCTCATTCTGGAACATATTCATGCCGTATTTTGAATAGTCAGCATTTAACAGGTTATGCCATTCATCAAAGTGATAGGCGAAATTTGCATTCAGTTTATAGGAAATGTCGATCATCAGGCGGTCAACCGGGTTAATGGTAAGCAGTGGGCCGAATTTTTGCCCGCCGTAATAATAGTAATGTTCGTAGCTGTTGTTAGGATCGACCGGCTTCGTTGAATTGAACCAGAAACTGAGGAAGGTGGCGTCAAGTCCGGCTCTCAGGATTTTATTTGCAAAAGAGGGTCCAAAATAGATAAGAAAACCCATGTCGAGACCAGCTCCTATTTTTGCCGGCAGGTAGGAGAGTCCCTGGATGGTTTGTGATCCGGAAACGACCTGGGCACGCTGACCTTCTGCATATTTTCCCACCGGGAATACCGGGCCTAATCCCATGTAAAACCCTCCCTTGATATGGTTTTTCTTTTCCGGCAACTGGTATTCTGTGGTATCCTGGGCCATCAGGTTGCTGGAAATGAATAGTAATGGAATGAAAATTAATGTCAGATATCGTTTCATGCCGGTAAAATTAAAGTGGATTGTTTGCCAAAGTTACAATAATATCAATAGTGCCGAATTTGGAGTTAATAAGTCGCATCTGCTGAAAAATTACCCTGTTTATTGATAACCATACTTTGTCATATAACTGCAAAGATGTTCCCTGATGTACGATCTTTCGCCCGGTTTCAGGGAAAAGATGTTTTTTTGAAAATTGGCTGTTTCTTTCATGAACCGGTTGATATTTGCCTCAAACTCATCAGTGAAAGCAAGGCCAATCTCATGGTAGATTTTTCTTAATACCACGACAGGTTCTTTTTCCAGGTCTTCAAACCGCAATTCAGTATATTGGTCCCGGGATAAGTTTTTTCGATCATGTTCAATGGCCGAAAGCAGGTTTTCCAGGATCCCGGTCACTTCATTGAATGTGGGCGGGGTGACCGGATTATTTAACCGGTTCTGTCGCTGGAGAATTTCCCACATATGGATGGTTGAGGGGATCACATCATCAGGATGGCGCACAATATGAATAAATTTGGCTGCGGGAAAAATATCGAGTAATGTTTTTATTCTGAATGAGTTAAAAGGATTTTTAGAAACGATCCTCTTGTTGGTTTTAAAATGCATTTTCCCGAAGAATCCTTTAAGGTCGCTTTTCCACATTTCAAGCTGGTCTCCCGGTGGCAGGAAAGGCGTGCCATGGTTGAGAAAATAGGATGGGGATTTGGAAAATACGAGGTTCTCGAGCGGGGAATAGCTGGTAATCCGGTAGATGGCATATTCATCTTCCTGGGGTTCATCCATGCCGATCCTGACCTGGTCCATGGGCCTGTGTTCCGAAATGATCCGTTTAAATAAAGGGCGGTAATAGGGATAGGAAACAAGGAAACTATCGGGAACGGCAACCTGGAAAAGGGTAGGCGTGCTCAAATGGGGATCAAGATTCATCAATTGATGCAGCAGCGTAGAGCCGGTTCTCCAATGACCGATGATGAAAATCGGATCAACGGGAGCGGGATGATTCTTAAGAGCTTTTGAAAACCTGATTTTTTCAATCCATGAAAAGAAGGAGGACCATAGGGCGCTTTGAAAAAGGAAAACCAGCCGTAAGCTGTTTTTGAATGAATACGATACCTTGTTTCGCCTCAGAAGGCGAATCAACTGGTCCACTCTGATTCCGGCAGTAAGGTAGGAATCCTTCAAAACAAGGGCTGTTTAAGAATTTATATTATGATGATTGATTTGCCTTTTGTTCCGTGAGGAAGAGCGCGATACTGTTGATTGACCGCACCACTTCGCGGGCAAGGTTCTGATCAGCGATCCGCACGCCATATGTACGCTGAATGGCCATAATGATCTCGATAGCATCGACTGAATCAAGGGTGAGGGCATTATCTCCGCCAAAAAGCGGTTTCTCATCGTCGACATCTTTCGGGTCCACGTCGCTGATACCCAGCGTAGTCATTATCAGTTGCTTGATTTCATTTTTCAGATCCTCGGTTGCAGTCAGCATATATGGTGAGTTTAATGACCGGTTATTTAATTGCCCTGGAAAGGGTTTTGAAAAATCGTTCTTCTACATCCGCCCTGTCGTAGATCATATCGCTCAACTGTTTCAGCTTTTCGGGCCCCAGGTCCCGGTTTTTCCCGATACGGGCTGAGTACAGGGAAATTTCACGCCAGCCATCACCAATTTTCATCAGTTCTTCCGACAGATCCTTCAGTTGCGGTTTATTGATGATCGCTGCAGCCTGCTGGAGAAAGGTGGCATACATGAACCTGAAACCAGCACCACCCGTCCCCTGGTCTTCGAGCAATATGTTAATCTTCATGATTTCATGCGACAAATGCTCCGTATCCCTTGCAAATTTTGGCCATTCCACTACTTTCCTGGCAAACATCCGCATGCCTTTGATGCCAAGAATTGGGATCGGAATTTTCAACATATAAAAACATGCCTTGCTGATCCCCTTGGTAATGGCTTTGGTATAATCAATTTCGGCCGGTAGCTTATCGAGGTGGAAAATAAATCCCTTTGGCGACATGCTTCCACCGGCAAAACGGCCCTTTTCAAGTGACAAGGCATCCAGTTCCACCATCTTTGGGAAATAGGCATCGCTGATCTTGTAGGTATTTTCATCCTTGCCTGTGACCACCAGGAAATGAACGTTGATATGCACGCGTTCCCATGATGGCACGTAATCCATGTAAAAGAAATCAACCTGGGCGGCTGTGGGGATGTTTTGCATCAAAAGTTGATCAAGTTTCTCCTGCCCCTTCACTGGATCCTTGAAATCATAGGTCCTGAACCGCACCCCGAGGCGTTTTTCAATGTTTGTGCGCATCTGCCCGGGTTTGTTGCGGACGATGAATGTTGGGAACGCAAAGGACTTCATCTTATGGAAATAACCAAAGAATATCCCGCTGGCGATTCCAAAAACAAGCGGTTCGGTAATCTCGAGTCCACCGTGGTTGAGCAACGCGGTAATTGTCCCCGATTCGCAGTGGGCGGCCATCTTATGATTGAAGTTCCGGATGATCATCTATTTTCTTTCCTCAATTTTAGTCAGCACAACAAATGGGTTAGGAGTCGGAGATTGTTCAACGGAAACTTTATCAGCTTTATTTTCGAGGATAAGACTGGATTCAAAACTTTCTTTATCCTTTACCAGGATAATTTGAAGAAGGTTGGCTATTGGAACGTTAAAAACCATGGCATACTTGCGGAGTTCCTCGATGGTAACGGTGCCAAACAATTTAGGTTCGAGATGCTTTTTTACTTTTGACTGCCTGATCCCTGCCCTGGCAGCAAGTTCTGAGAGGGTGAGGTCTTCGAAGACCATGTAAAATCTGACCGGACTGATGGCACCCCGGATCAGTTGCTCCCTCAGGTCGATCTCAAGGTTCCTGCGTTTGTAGACATAATCGTCCATATAGTTGGCCGAGATGTACGACCCGGTCTGCATGGGGCCATATTTCCCGTCATCCTTTTCTACATAAAGGATCATCTGCTGTTCAGGATAATCAACGAAGCCTTCTTTTTCTTTCATCTGGATGAAATTAATCAATCCTCCTAATTCCGTTTTGCAAAAATAGCAATGCTGGAGATCATTGCAAAAACAAAAAACAAGATCAGTAAAATCGTATTTGGCAGGATGCTGATGATATTTCCCTGGCGGATGAAGAGATTCAGGTAATTATCGATGCCCCAGCGGATGGGGGAAAGGTAGCTCAGGTATTGAATGAATCGGGGCATGATATGGATGGGCAGGAATGTGCCGCTCACGACCCCGAGCAGGACTACCATGACCGAACCGAAGAGGGCGGCCTGGTTGTGGGTTGAAGCTGCCGCCCCGACAATGATCCCAAAACCGATCGCGGCCAGCGAGGCTGCAATGGTTGCCACGGCAATGGCCAGGTATTGCTGGCCCAGTTCAAGTTGCGGCAACCCGAAAAAGGTGGGGAAGATCCAGGTTCCGATGATCAGCATCAGGATAAACTGGAGGAGGCATACGGCAAGGTAGGCCATCACTTTTCCACCCAGGACAAGGGATAGCCTGACAGGCAGAGAACGGAGCCGCTGAAAACTTCCTTCATTTTTTTCGGTGATCAGGCTGCCGGCGAGAGGAATAACAATAAAAAACATGGCAAAAAGGATAAAGCCTGGGACATTATTCTGGATCACATTGGGTTGAATATCCGAATTCTCCCTGAGGGCATAAGATTGGGTAACCGGAGGGAGTTTCTTCATTTTTTCAGTGATCATGCCCTGGATAATGTTGTTCATATTTCCCGGCAGACCGCCCACGATGTCATTCATGGCTTCCTTTGCCTGTGTGCCTTTGATGAGGTAGGTGAGGGCATTGGTGACAGAATTTTTATACTGTTCCTGCAGGGTTGGATCAATGAGCAGGATGATGGAGGAATCGGCTGGCTGAATGATGATCCCGAACTTATAATCCCCCCGCCCGATCAGTGCTTGTGCCTGTGACCGATGGACAAGCCAATTCAGGCTTTCGGTAACC
>CAZPWZ010000071.1:0-8981 GCA_964590675.1 uncultured Draconibacterium sp. | reverse complement strand
CAGGATTGACCGTCCGCTCCTCCGATTATCTTGGTCAAACCTTACCCAGCGACAAGCCCCTCAAATTTGTTGCCGGCATCATTTCCACAGGCATGTACGAACGCGATGTGTCGATAACAGCCGATGGAAATGAGATCTATTACAGCCTCTTTAGCGGAGACTGGACCACAATCATCGTTGCCAGGAGGATTGGCGGCACCTGGTATGAACCTGTGGTGGCCGAATTTGCCAGGGATACAACCAGGCTGTTTGCAGAACCAAGTATCTCGCACGACGGGCAGCGTATCTTTTTTTTATCTGCAAAACCGGGCTGGGTGGACCAGGATATCTGGATGGCTGAACGGAAAAAGGATGGAACATGGAGCAGACCGTTACAACTCCCCTCACCAATAAACACGACCGATGAAGAGTTTTACCCGTCATTGGCTGCAAACGGGAACCTCTATTTCACGCGCCGTGATCCGGTAACAAAAACGACCAGGATCATGCTTTCAAAATGGGAAGATGACCGGTTTTCAGAGCCCCTGCCGCTGCCATCACCTGTGAACGGGGATGGAGTGATTTACAATGCGGGCATCGCACCCGATGAAAGTTTTCTCGTGGCGTGTGTGGCTGGCCGCGATTCACTCAATGCCGGAAAGCCTGCAACCTATATGATTTTTTTTCATAATCCCGATGGAACCTGGAGCAATGGCATCGACCTTATACGAACACTTCACCTTCCCTGTGAAGAGGCCATCAGTATTTCGGTAAGCCCGGATGGCACCTATGTTTTTTATGCATGTGCAAAACGCACCATACCTTACGCCACCTTCGCCCCAAAATGGAAATTACATTCCTTTCACCGCATGCGCAATATGCAAGGCAATGGAAATTCCGATATCTTCTGGTTCAATTTCAAAAAAGTTATGTTCCGGTTATAACTTAATGCCTAATTCAACCTTAAAACTCCACTCCATGAAAAAGATGCTCGTTTTTGCAGGAATTTTCAACATGTTACTTTTAATTTCATGCACCAGCAACAAGGAACCGGAGGGTGTATCTCTCGACGCACCCTGGAAATTTAAGACCGGTGATGATCCCGCATGGGCAACGGCCGGTTACGACGATTCTTCCTGGGACACCATTGATCCGAAAAAAACATGGGAGATCCAGGGTTATGAAGGCCACAATGGATTTGCCTGGTACAGGATCAAAGTACAGTTCTCCTCATCGTGGATGGATAACGCAGTAATCAAGGACAGTGTTCAGATTTTACTTGGAAAAATTGATGACTGCGACCAGGTGTTTCTGAATGGTGAACTGATGGGCGAAAATGGTAAAACGTTAAAAAGTGCCGGTGAGGCCAATGCAGAGTTCTACAAAATCCAGGGATACTGGAATTTGCCAAGACGGTATGTCCTTGCAGCAAATGACCCCAGGATCAGGTGGGATAACGAAAACCTGATTGCCGTCAGGGCCTATGATCAGGATGGGCCCGGTGGCATGTTTGGTAATGGATTCGCTGCATCGATGGTTGGGTTGAGCGATTACATTAAATTTGATTTTTCCTCGGGTACATTTACTTTCAGCGGTGACAGCATCATAAAAAAAAGCTTCACCATCCGGAACCATTCCAAAACAGCAGAGTTCAAAGGAAAACTGGTGATCAGTGTAGTCCGCCGTGATAATGGGATCAGCCTTTATTCAGAGGTTTCCGGTATGGATCTCACCCCAAATCTGATGGTCGACAAGTCCATGGTCATTAAAACATCGCCGGGTGTGCCGGCCATAATGAAAGTCACCTTTTCTGAGGCGAATACCGGGAAAACCATTTGCGGAGAGGCTGAAATTCCATATATCTTAACGCCAAAACCGATACAAGAACCAAGGATCAACGGGGCAACTGTATTCGGTGTGCGGCCGTGGTCGCCTTTTCACTTCAAGGTGGCTGCGACCGGGGAATTACCTTTGGCATACAGTGCTGTTGGATTGCCACCCGGGTTGAAAATTGATCCGGCCAGCGGTTTGATCACCGGTGCCCTGAAAAAGAAAGGGGAACACATTGTAAAGCTTAAGGTTGAGAACAGCCGCGGATTTGCGGAGCGTGACCTGAAGATCGTGGTGGGCGACCTGATCTCACTCACCCCTCCCCTTGGATGGAACAGCTGGAATTGCTGGGGATTGAGTGTGAGCGACAAAAAAGTGCGCCTATCGGCTGATGCCATGAAATCAAGCGGATTGATTGATCATGGCTGGTCATACATCAACATCGACGATGGATGGGAGGATACCCACGATAAGGACGGTAACATCCTGCCAAATTATAAATTCCCAAACATGAAGGCGCTTTGCTCCTATGTTCATTCATTGGGATTAAAAATCGGGATTTACTCCTCGCCGGGTCCAAAAACATGCGGTGGTTATGAAGGCAGCTACACATTTGAGGAGAAGGATGCACAGAATTATGCCAGCTGGGGCATCGATTACCTGAAGTATGACTGGTGTTCTTATGGGACCATCGTACCGAAGCCGACACTGGAACAGATGAAATCCCCCTACAAGGTTATGAGGCATGCACTGCGCAAGGTCAACCGCGACATTCATTACAGTTTGTGCCAATATGGGATGGGTGATGTGTGGACCTGGGGTGCGGAGGCGGATGGCAATAGCTGGCGCACGACCGGTGATATCACAGATACCTGGGAAAGTTTATCGGAAATCGGATTCAGCCAGGATAAATGCTCCCCCTATGCATCGCCGGGCCGTTGGAATGATCCCGACATGCTCGTTGTAGGCTGGGTTGGCTGGGGGCCCGCCCTGCATTACACAAGGCTTTCGCCCAGTGAGCAATACACACACATAACCTTATGGAGCCTGCTGGCATCACCGCTGTTGATAGGTTGCGACTTAGGGCAGCTTGATCCATTCACGCTGAACCTGCTCACAAATGATGAAGTGCTGGCTGTGAATCAGGATCCTTTGGGAAAACAGGCTACCAGGGTTATGAAAACAGATGAATATGAGATATGGGCGCGGGAACTTGAAAACGGGAGCATAGCAGTTGGATTATTTAACAAAACTGAAAAACCGTTATATATACCGGTTGAACTGAATGACCTGCAGCTCTGCGGAAAACAAGCCATGCGTGACCTCTGGACACAGAAGGAACTCGGAAAAGTACGTACTCACTTCGAAATGATAACCCAGCCCCATGGAGCAAGGCTTGTAACCCTTCGCAACCTGCAGGCACCCTGACAGGGTGCTAATTATTTTACCTGGTCTATCGCAAAAGCCAACGCTTTTTGAACCATGTCGGCGGGAGGATTTTCAATGAATCCTTTTTCCATGAGCAGGCGGGTCATTCCCCGGGCATGTTCAATATCCTTTTTAGCCTTCTGGAACGCCTCCTCCCAAGTCATATTGATCCGGGCAACGCCATCTTGTATGGCCTGCATGGCCACATCTGCCGCCTCGTGGGGAAATACGGCAGCTTCCTCCATATTCGGAACGATATTCTCAACATTGATCCCTCTTTTTTCAGCATAGTCGGCCAGGGAATGTGCGGCGGCAATGGCCATCGTATCCGTGATCTTCTTTGCACGAACCATCAGGGCCCCTTTCAATATCCCTGGAAAACCGATAGAATTATTAACCTGGTTCGGGAAGTCACCACGTCCGGTGGCAACGATGAAGGCGCCCTCTTCCTTGGCAGCATAAGGATAAATTTCAGGCACGGGATTAGCACAGCAAAATACCACTGATTTCTCTGCCATACTCCTGATCCACGGACGTTTGATCACATCCGGCCCCGGTGTGGACAGGGAGATCAGGACATCAGCGTTTTCCATGGCTTCTGCAATGGTCGGCACCTTGTTTGGATTGGTCTTTTCGCACAGCTCCCATTTTCTGTAAAAACGCGGATCGGCTTTTATGTCCTCCCTGCCACTGTGCAGGGAGCCTTTGGTATCGAACAAAACCATTTTGGCGGGATCTGCTCCGTCAGTTATCAGCAGTCGTGCAATGGTGGTATTGGAGGCCCCGGCTCCATTGAGAACGATCCTTACATCCTGGATTTTCTTCCCGGCAAGCTTTAATGCATTGATCACCCCGGCCAGGGTCACGCAGGCAGTACCCTGTGCGTCATCATGCCACACCGGAATATCGCATTCTTCACGGAGGACATCCAAAACACGGTAGCAATTGGGTTGTGATATATCCTCAAGATTTACGGCGCCAAAGCTGGACTGGCACATCTTTACGAAATCTATGATCTTTTCAGGATCGTTTTTACCGTCTTTTCCCTTGCTGTCGATACACAAGGCCACAGCATCCACCCCGCCCAGGTACTTCATCAGGAAGGCCTTGCCCTCCATCACGCCGAGTCCTCCGGGGGGGGTGCAGTCGCCATCGCCAAGCACCCGGGTTGAATCGCTTACAACAGCTACCAGGTTCCCCCGGTTTGTCATATCAAAAGAGATATCATTATTATCACGAATATCGGTCGAAACCTTGGAAACGCCGGGAGTATACCAAACATTGAACCAGTTGAATCCAACAACCGGGGCTTTGGGGACGGTCTGGATTTTTCCCTGATAAAACTTATGCGCATCTTCGGCAAGGCGCTTCAAAAAAAGTGTCTTTGCTTTTGCTATTTGTTCAGGTGTAAACTCGGGAGGGAAAACATCATTCAGGTTTTCAAGGGTTAAGGACAGCTCTTTCATGAGTTAAGTTTTTTGGTAAAGTTATAGAATAAATTCTATGATTGCCAAAAGCCTAAACTAAAAAAAAGTGCATTTTTTTTTAATTTTCAGATTTTATCGTAAATTCGCCTTGGTTATTCATCCTAATATTAATGTATTATGTCAAAAGGTAAAGTAAAATTTTTCAATGAGAGAAAAGGTTTTGGCTTCATCCTGGACGATGAAAGTCAACAAGATGTTTTTGTCCATGTAAGTGGACTGGTAGACAAAATCCGTGAAAATGACCAGGTTTCTTTTGATATTACAGAGGACAACCGTGGAAAAAAAGCTATCAACGTGCGAAGGGACTAAGCCACTTTCATGAGCATAAAAAAAGAGCGAAATTTAACATTTCGCTCTTTTTTTTGTTCTGAACAGTTAGTTCAGAGGCTCAAGGTGCATCTGCAGCATGCCGTCGACATACATCTGAACCCAGTTACCCGGGACCGGACCATTGAGAACACCAAAAATCCTGAAATAGAAGGTTTGACTTCCAAGGTAAGGCCTGATATTGGTATTGTTCAGGGTTAAATTGACCGATTTGGCATTGGGGTCGGAATTGACTACATAACCAACCTCCTGCGCGGGCGTAAAATCGGCATTTTGCGAAATTTCACCACGGGCTGATTGAAGCCAGCTAAAAGTTACTGAATCAGGCTGATCAATGGTAACGGTGCATTTCGTAAAGGTGGTTGTGCCAACAACGCCACTTGAAAGCCCGTTTGCACTCAGGATACTGTCGAGATTGGCCTTAACAAAACCTGAATAAAGCAGTTGTTCCCCGCTTTTAAAAGTTGTCGGATTATAAACAAAGGTTTGGCGGGGAATTTTATAGGAGACGTCGATTGATGTAAGTTCTTTTAACTTCGAACAGGAAGACAAGAGGAGAACCGGAATGACACCAATCACAAGTATGATTAACAATACGCGTGTTTTCATGGTCATTATATTTGGTAAATACTCAGTGATTAAAATAAAGACTATTTATTGAGCATGACCGGCATCACAAGCATCAGGATATCCTCCTCTTTGTTTTCACTGTTGACTGGAGTAAGGATCCCGGCCCTGTTGGGAGCCGACATTTCGAGCCGGACTTCATCGGTTTCGATGTTGCTCAGCATCTCAAGAAGAAATTTCGAATTGAATCCGATTTCCATGTCCTCCCCTTCATAGGAACAGCTGAGCCGCTCCCTCGCTTCATTAGAAAAATCGATATCCTCAGCGCTTAACAGCAGCTCCTGACCCGACACTTTAAACCTGATCTGGTGTGTCGATTGGTTTGCAAAAATCGAAACACGGCGGATGGTCGTGAGGAGTGCATGACGGTCGATTGTAAGCTTATTGGGATTTTCCTTTGGAATTACCGCATCATAATTCGGATATTTACCATCGATCAAACGGCAGATCAGGTGAATGTTCGCAAAGGAGAAAAAAGCGTTCGTCTTGTTATACTCAATGGTAACATCTACCTCCTGGCTTGAAAGGAGGTTTTTAAGCAGGTTCATCGGTTTTTTAGGAAGAATGAATGATGCCGACTCAGACGATTTCAGATCTGCCCTTTTATAGCGCACCAGTTTATGGGCATCGGTTGCCACGAAGGTGACATCATCAGGTGAAAGTTCACAAAACACCCCGGAAAGCACAAGCCTGAGCTCATCATTTCCCGTTGCAAACAGGGTCTTATTGATTGCCTGGGCCATCAGCCGCGAATCGAAGGTGAGGGCTGTGGTATCTTCAAGGGAAGGCGTACGGGGGTATTCGTCGCTTTTATGGCCCGAAAGTTTATATTTCCCTTCTCCGGCGGAAATTTCGATAATCAGCGTGTCCTGGTTAATCGAAAATGCGACTGGAATATCCGGAAAGGTTTTCAGGGTATCAACCAGGATTTTGGCAGGAATTGCGATACTGCCAGCTTCCTCCGACATATCAGGTTTTACCGTGACCCGCATGGTGGTCTCAAGGTCGGAAGAGGTTATGATCAGGGAGTCATCTGTGAGTTCAAAAAGAAAATCATCCAGGATGGGTAATGTATTGTTTGTGTTGATTACACCCAGGATGGCCTGAAGATTTTTAAGTAAAAGCGTACTTGAGATGATGAATTTCATGGCAGTGATGTTTGTTGAAAATTGTTTCAAATATACGATGATAAATCTGTTTTTACAACATTATTTATATTCATTTTAATTTATCCGGGGCTACATGATGCCTGCGGAACTCGAATTTTCGTTCCTCTCCTTTGATCAGCCTTCGGATATTTTTCCGGTGTGTCAATGGGATGAAGACAGCAACTAAAATCGATAATCCCACCAACCCCGGGTGGCGGATCCCAAGCATGAAAATGACCACCAATGGGAAGGCCACGGATGCGAGGATGGATGAAAGTGAAACATAATGGGTGATTGCGAGCACCACTATGAAAATGACGAGTACCACAAGGATTGCCAGTGGAAAGAGCGAAAGCGCTGCCCCGGCAATGGTTCCAACGCCTTTGCCCCCTTTGAATCCTGCAAATACCGGGAAAACATGGCCCATAACCGCCGACAGGGCCATCCCGATCCTGACATACATCATCATTTCTGAAGATAATCCGGGAACCGGAAGCCACACGGCCAATTGAACCGCAAGCCAGCCTTTGAATACATCAAAAAGCAGAACGGGAATACCTGCCTTGTACCCAAGTACCCTGATTACATTGGTAGCGCCGGCATTACCGCTTCCATGCTGCCTGACATCGACCCCGTACAACATTCTCCCAATCCACACCGCCGACGGGATCGATCCCAGGAGGTAAGCTGCCAGGATGGACAGAAAAATATATAACACTGTCATAGGTCAGGAATAAAGTTATATTGGATTTTAGTATGCAAAGTAAATTAAATTCCGCATAACTATTGATCATCCTCCGTTTGAAATTTCCTCAGGAAATCGCGTTTTTTTCGTTCAGTTGCCACGGTATAGGTAAATCCTTTGGCCTGGTTGCTTACGCGTTTCTGTTCGGTCCGCGACTGTGCCTCGGCACGGATAATATCATTGAACTCAAGATCAGATGACAGCGCCATCAGTACATTGTTACGGTAATTGAAGAAAAACCAGTCGTCCCTTGTCAGTTCCAGGTAGATGGTAAATTCGTCGCCGTTCTTTTTCTTTGTCATCTCAATGATCCCTTTTGAATAACGGTTAACCTGGTTTTTACCCACATTGGCAATGCCGATATTACCGAAAGATACATACGAACGCGTTGAGGTGTCCCATTTCAGCCATACATCGGCCAGGAAAAGCGCCCGTTCAAGCACATCAGGGAACTTTTTGTACTTTCCAAGCAACTCCTGTTCATTGGTCAGCCGTTCATATTCCTCCTTGCTCAACATGCTTTCAATGGCCATTTTGTAAGGCGTGCGGCTCAGGTTTACCCCGGTAAGGTTAATCGATTCAAGCTGGGTGCTGAACCGCTGCAATCCCCGCTCAGAGAATGGAAAATTCAAAGCCATCGCCAGGTGCACCCGGGTGGAATCCGGAATCATAAAATGGTCGATCGTCCCGAAGTTTTCCATCTTCAGGTTGCCGGAATTGAGGCTCAGGTTGAGTCTGCCTTCACCGCGCACCATGCAGTATCCCGTATTGAGCGCCAGGTAGTTGCCCTTTTCTGCCAGGTTTTTCAGCTTTTCAGGTTTTGATATCCTGAATTCTGCAGTGGGAACATTATATTCGAGAAAACCGTCGGCGGACACCATAGTCGTATCACTGAAGCTGATCTTTCTCCTGAAAACGGAGGGGCTGATCTTTACCTCGGTATTGAAAAACATCATCCCCAGTGAAATTGGATCACCCGCCAAATTCTTTAACGGCATGACGACCGGTATCTGCACATGACCCGGATCGACCCGGCTGCTGAACCGCACCCATTCGGGCTTTGATTTGATGCAATCCGTGATAATATGAAAACCACCGTCAAATAACAGGTTTTTATCAGCTGCATTGAGGACTACATCACCCTTAAAAGCAAATTCCGGACTTAGTACAAAATCAGCCGAATCGCCGATGCTGCCTTCTGCCACCGTTTGCAGGGCGGTATCAACCTGAACGCGGATGCGGTCAAAAAATATCTTCTGCCTTGCGCCTTCGCGATCCTTGTAATCATAATCCGCCCTACCGGTATAGTTTTTCCTTGAGGCGATGGAAACCTCCGCATTGTAAAACTGATGATATTTAGTCCTGGTATTGGCGATGATAATGGCATGACTCAGAGTTTGCATCTCGGCA
>CAZPWZ010000070.1:5532-9097 GCA_964590675.1 uncultured Draconibacterium sp. | reverse complement strand
GCTTGTTTCCAAGCAATATGCGAATAACAAAGCCCTGGATAAAGTAAGCATCCATGTTCCGGAAGGCAGCATCTTCGGCCTGCTGGGACCCAACGGAGCCGGTAAAACCACCCTGATCAGGATCATCAACCAGATCATTGCCCCCGATGAAGGAGAGCTCATTTTCATGGGACGGAAACTGCAGCCGAATGACATTGCCTTTATTGGTTATCTCCCAGAAGAACGCGGGTTGTACAAAAAAATGACCGTCGGCGAACAGGCCATGTATCTTGCCCAGCTCAAAGGGTTGAGCCACCATGAAGCGCACAGGCGGTTGAAGTTCTGGTTTGAAAAATTCGAGATCAAAGGCTGGTGGAACCGGAAAGTTGAAGAACTATCCAAGGGCATGCAGCAGAAGGTGCAATTCCTGGTCACGATCATTCACGATCCGAAACTGCTGATCTTTGACGAGCCTTTCAGCGGATTCGACCCTATCAATGCCAACCTGCTCAAGGAGGAGATCCTGGCCCAAAAGGAAAATGGCGCCACCATTATTTTTTCGACCCATAATATGTCGTCCGTTGAGGAGTTGTGTGATGATATTGCGCTGATCGACCGTTCAAAAGTAATTTTGAGTGGTGGTGTGCGCAGTATTAAAAAAACTTTTAAGACCAACACCTTCGAGGTGAGTTTTAACACCTTTGAAGGTTCGCTTCAAAGCATCCTCCCCGAATCATTTCTGATCCTCGATGAAAGCCGGGATGCCGACCATCGTCACGCCCATGTGAGAATCCCTGAAGGCGCAACACCGAACGACCTGATTCGCCCGATGCTGCCGTTTGTCACAATTTATTCCATCAGGGAACTGATTCCCAGCATGAACGATGTCTTCATACAGGCCGTTACCCAGCCAACGCCACAAACTGTAACGCAAATCTGATATGAGAAAGATCTTCCTCATCATCCAGCGGGAATACCTCACGAGGGTCAGAAAACGTTCCTTTATCGTCATGACCATCCTCGGTCCCTTGTTAATGGCAGCCACCATCATCATCCCGATATACCTCGCAACACAAACCAATGAATCCAAAACGGTTGCCGTGATCGATGAAACCGGGATATTTTACGAAAAATTCAAGGACTCGGAGAATATACGGTTCCATTACCTCGTGAGCGATATCGGGAGCGCCAAAGCCAATTTCAACAAGAGCGGGGACGATGCCCTGCTGTATATCCCCAAGACGGAGGTGAGCCTCCCCGTCAACGCGATCATGTATTCCGAAAAGAATGTTAGCATCAACGTCATCTCCTATATACGGAATGTCATGAGCCGGCAGATCGAGGAGCTGAAGCTGCAGGCACGGCTGAGGGAATTGCAGACGGATAAAAAGGAACCCGTTGCCGTGGATGACCTGTTGCGGTCAATTAAAACATCCGTGGATATCAATACGCTAAAAATTGGCGACGACGGACAGGAATCAAAGAGCTACACGGAGCTCAACATGGTTTTAGGCATGTTTTCCGGGATACTCATCTACTTTTTCATCTTCATGTTCGGTGCGCAGGTCATGCGGGGTGTGATTGAAGAAAAAACCAGCCGGATCGTCGAGGTGATCATCTCATCGGTGAAACCCTTTCAGCTGATGATGGGCAAGATCATCGGGGTGGGACTTGTCGGCCTTACGCAATTTATTCTTTGGGTGATCCTCACCTTCGGTATCGTCACAATCATTACCTCCACAATGACTACCAAGGGGGTGAATCAATCGGCCACCGAACAAATAATGAAGCAGCAGCAGGCCATGAATCCGGCCAGTGCGGAATTGATCCCGGAGAATCCTGAAGCCAGCGCTGACGGAATGAGCGGTGTCATGGAAGCCATCAACTCCGTTAATTTTCCGGTCATGATCGGGGCGTTCCTGTTTTTCTTCCTGGTGGGTTACCTGATGTACGCTGCCTTGTTCGCGGCAATAGGCGGGGCGGTCGACAGTGAAGCTGACACACAGCAGTTCATGTTCCCGATCACCATCCCGCTGATCCTTTCCATCGTGATGGCCCAGTTCATCATCCGTGATCCCGACGGCCCGGTCTCATTCTGGTTCTCGATGTTCCCGCTAACTTCGCCGGTTGTGATGATGATCCGGATCCCTTTCGGCGTGCCTTATATGGAGGTGATCCTGTCGATGGTCCTGCTCCTGCTCGGATTTCTCGGAACCACCTGGCTTGCGGCAAAAATCTACCGCACCGGCATCCTGATGTACGGCAAAAAAATAAGTTACAAGGAGTTATGGAAATGGCTGCGATATAAATCGTAAATCAAAAATCGCAAATCGTAAATCGTAAATCGTAAATTGATCAGGTTTTATCCAGCATCTTTACCCACTCATACTTTTTACGTTTTTTCCAGTCGTTCTTATGGTAAACATAACTGACGATGAGCGGAAGCACGCTGGTGGCCTCAGCATAAACCATCTTCTCATACACCGTATCCACCTTGCCCCAGCTGGCTGCTTCCTTGAGGGTTGAACTGGAACAGGCGCCATCGCGTGAATCGGCAACGGTTATCTGAACAGCATATTTGTGCATGGGAACATCCTTGCCCAGCACTTCGGCGCAAATGACCGTATCCTGGACAAAATTCTTGGGCACCCCGCCCCCGATCATAAACAATCCGGAGGTCTTGGCTGCCATTTTAATCTTGGTCAGTTCAAGGAAATCCTTTACTGAATCAATGGAGACATGTTTTTTGGGATTGTCCCACTGATGCTTGACCAAACCGAATCCGGCGCTGCTGTCGCTGAAAGCAGGGCAAAAGATGGGCACATTGTGCTCGTAACATGCCTGCACGAGCGAATCCTTCTTTTTCGAATTTTTGACCAGCCATTTACCCATCTCCCTGATAAATTCCCTTGATGAATAGGCGCGCGGCTCAAGCGCATTGGCAATCTTGTTGATGGTCATGTCGCAATGCTGCAATTCCTGCTCATCGATGTAGGTATCATAAATCCGGTCGATGTAATTGGCGCGAAGCTCCTTGTCGTCGGCATAGGGCGTACCCTTGTAATGTTTGAATCCAAGCGCCTCAAAAAAGTCCATGTCCACGATGGAGGCTCCGGTGGCCACAATGGCGTCGATCATGTTATTTTTCACCATGTCGACATACACCTGCATGCAACCGCCTGCGCTGGTGCTGCCGGCAAGGGTCAGGAAAATGGTGCAACCCTTGTCCTTGATCATCATATTCAGGATATCTGCAGCGGCTGCGGTATCCCTGGATGTGAACGACATATCGCGCATCGCATCAATGATCTTGGTTGAATTGATCGCCTTGATGTCAATGTGTTTGACCTGTTCCTTAAGTATGGATTTTTTGCTTTTCTTCATGGCTGATTTTTTTTCAAATGTACATGATAATTACGATCTGTTAAAATGCCACAATAAATTCCGTCGCAATCGTAAATCGTAAATCGTAAATCGTAAATGATTTTATTCAATATCCCAGTATTTTAAGCATCGATTTAAAGCTTTGTTCTTTGGACCACAGCTTGGTGGTGATTTCCTTCGTTTCTTCATCAATATCGATCAG
>CAZPWZ010000070.1:0-5522 GCA_964590675.1 uncultured Draconibacterium sp. | reverse complement strand
GAGCCAATCTTGTTCGCAATGTACTTCGTTGATTCTCGTATATAGAGCCGGACACGTTTCGGTGACAGGATCAGGAAATTCAGCAGGCCACCGTAAACGCAAATCGACTCCTGGTACGCGTCCGTATGGAACAACCTGTCATACTGCGGAATATTCTGATTGAATTTGGGCAGGTAAACCGCATTGCTGTGCTCTTCGGCATTGTAGAAATCTTCGCTGTCGCAGGTCAGCCCGCCCAGGAACACCCTTTCATATTCCACATCCCAGTTATTGACTGCCAGCAATATGAATTTCTGGTTGATGGCCCAGGTATCAGGCAGGGTATTCATGAAGGAACTGTCGATCATATTCCAGATCTCACGGTCATTTTGCCGTTTCTGGTCAATAATGGAATATAAAACTGCCCCGCTTTCGCCGACGGTGAAGGATCCAAACTCTGTAAATATGTCCGGATCAGGCACTTCATTACGCTCGCATATGCTTTGCACCTGTGCGATTATCTCCTCGGCCATATACTCATAGTCGTAAGCAAAATCGAGTGAGTTCTTAATGGGCAATCCACCTCCTATGTTCAAAGCGGTGAGTTCAGGACATATTTTCTTCAGGTCACAATACACCTGGACACTCTTGGTTAACTCGTTCCAGTAGTACGCCTTGTCCTTAATTCCCGTATTTATGAAGAAATGGAGCATCTTGAGTTCAAACTTCGGATTGTCCTTGATCTTCTCCAGGAAATAGGGCACAATGTCATTATACCGGATACCGAGGCGGGAGGTATAGAAATCAAATTTCGGTTCCTCCTCAGAGGCAATGCGGATGCCGAGTTTAACTTTATGCTGGATCTCCTGCTCGATCTTCTCCAGCTCGAAAATGTTATCCAGTACTGGGATCACATTCGTGAACCCGTTATTGACAAGGCTTACAATATTTTCAATGTACATCGGCCGCTTGAATCCGTTGCAGATAATGTAACGGTCCTTATTAAAAAGGCCCCGTTCCGCAAGATCCTCAATGATATTGATGTCGAAAGCCGAAGAGGTTTCAAGGTGCACATCATTTTTAAGTACCTCCTCCAGGACAAAACTGAAATGGGAACTCTTGGTACAATAACAATAATGATAATCGCCCTGGTAATCAACCTTGGCCATGGCAACATTGAACAATCTTTTTGCACGCTGTATCTGTGTGTCGATCTTAGGCAGGTAACTTATTTTCAACGGTGTTCCATACTGCTTGATGATATCCATCAAGGAAACCTTGTTAAAATAGAGTTCATTATCAATCACTTCAAATTCCGGCTGGGGAAAGTCGAATGTTTGTTCAATAAGATCGATATACTTGTTTTTCATTGATAATGATTTAAATGTAAATCACCCGGATTACAGAATTTCAATCAATCCAAATCACCTGGATGTGAAAATTCGATGCAAAGTTAATTCATTAGATGTAAAAATTGACTCCGGATATAAAAAAAACCTGGGTTTGGGAGGATAGTTTGTAATTTTGAACAGGGAAATCAGGACAAAATCGGGACGCGGGACACGGGACGCGGGACAAAAATCGGGACACGGGACGCGGGACAAATATTCGACATCAATTTAGTTATTTGACATCAATTTAAATCATATGAATGAAGAAAGCACGCTGGATGAGATGCTGCTCGTGGAAATGTCGAGGAGGAATACGGACCTGATAGCCGACCTGGTTTTTCAGAATCCTGTCCTGTTCGAAGATTTATTCCGGATTTATTTACGAAACGAAGAACCTGTCAGCCGCAGGGCAGTCTGGGTAATTGATACGGTGGCTGAAAAGCACCCGGAACTGCTGTCGGGTCACCTGGATGAAATCGTTGAAATGCTTCCGGCTTTAGGCCATGACGGTTTGCGCCGGCATTCCCTTCGCATGCTTTCGCGATCGCCGCTTCCGTCGGGTGACCACATGGGCATACTCCTGGGGACCTGCTTCGACTGGCTCCTGTCCCCAACAGAGGCCGTTGCAGCAAAAGTATACTGCATGGACCTGCTTTACCGCATCTCCGAGATTGAGCCGGATGTAAAAAAGGAGCTGGCCGATACGATCGAATGGCGCATGCATGAAGAGACCCCGGGATTCAAAAATCATGGCGCCAAATTGTTGAAAAAGCTTTACAGGGAAATGGCAAAATAACGGATTTTCACGTACTTTTGAAAAAAAATTCCATACGATCAATAAAAAAAAATTCCATGAGATCAATAAAACTGACATTCATAATAGGCTGGGTGGTATTTTTATCCATGCCATCATTTTCACAGATCCTTTTTCAGAACAACCACCGCGAATCGGTAAACGTTGCGTTCGCCAGGTATATCAGCACAGGGCCCGATACAGGATGGGTGACAAAAGGATGGTCACTGGTAACCCCGGGAAGTTCACTCACAGTTTTCAAAACCATCGGAACGAATGACAGCATCGGGTATTTTGCGATAACAAGAATATCGGAGACCCCTTACCCTGGAAAAAAGAATCTTCTGGTGCATATCAATGAGCCATTCCTGATTAAGCAGGCTGACAAAGAGGCTGTTTTGCTGGATCACCCCGAATACGAATGGCGGCAGTTCAGATTAATCCGGTTTCAGGCCGGAAAGACCAGCGGCATTATCACCTTTAAAGACTGATAATAAATTCTGTTGGTTTTTTCCAAGGAATTGTATAATTTTGCACCCTCAAAAAAAGGCTTAGACTTACAATCCATTTTAAAATCAAGACTCATGCAGCACAAAGGCATTGTTAAATTTTTCTCGATCACCTTCATCCTGGTTTGTTTATTCCAATTGTCGTTTACTTTCATCAGCTATTACTACGCCGGTAAAGCCGACAAATACGCCAATGCACCCGAGGTAACAGTGATGGCCAAACAAAAGGCCCAGGGAAATCCTCTAAAGGAAGAATATTTTTTCGACTCCATTTCGAAATCACGCCTGGAATATTTCAATGATTCCATGGCCAATGTGGGCGTTTTTAACATCCTGGTAAAAAACTATACCCTGAAAGACGTTCGCGAAAGGGAAATCAATCTCGGCCTTGACCTTAAAGGAGGGATGAACGTAACTATGGCCGTCTCGGTGCCGGATGTAATCAACGCACTTTCCGGGTACAACCAGGATCCTACGTTCCTGAAAGCGTTAAGAAGTGCAATTGAAAAAGAAAAAACAAGCACCCGTGACTTTGTCGACCTCTTTTCGGAATCATTCAAGGAAGCCGATCCCAATGCTAAACTGGCTGCCATTTTCAATACGGTTGAATTGAAAGACAAGATCAATTTCAACTCATCCAACGAGGATGTGATCAAAGTCATCCGCGAGGAGAGTAATGCTGCCATCGACCGCACCTATAACATCCTGACCACCCGTATCGACCGTTTCGGCGTCGTTCAGCCCAATATCCAGAAGCTGCAGACTGCAGGACGCATCCTGATCGAACTGCCAGGCATCAAAGATCCTGAGCGCGTTCGTAAACTTCTGCAGGGGACGGCCCAGCTTGAATTCTGGGAAACATACCAGTTCCCGATCCTTCAGCCATATTTCGCAGAAGCCAACAAAAAACTCACCTCCATACTTATGGCAGGTGCCCAGGACTCCACTGCTACCGACAGCACGCTGAAGGCCGACACCGCAGCCACGAAAAATGCCATTGACGCAAAACAAACACTGGCTGCGAAAACAGAAGCCACAGCCAAGGTAACTGACACGGCAAAAGCGGACACATCAAAAGGCAATGCCCTTCTGAAACAGCTTGGCAGTGATACGTCAAAAGCAGCCCAGAAACAGAAAGAGTCGTTTGAAGATTATGCCAAGCAAAATCCGCTCTTTGCCTATCTGAATCCTGCCATTTACCAGGATAAGGATGGCCAGTACGTTGCCGGCCAGACCGCCATGGTTGGTCGTGCCTTCATTAAAGATACGGCCCGGGTGAACAGCATGCTCCGCCTGACAAAAAACATGTTCCCGCGCGATATGAAACTTGTCTGGACCGTTAAACCCCGTGGTGAATCCCCGGATGTGCTTGAACTCGTTGCTTTAAAGATCACCTCACGTGACGGCTCTCCGGCGCTGGGCGGTGATGTGATCACAAACGCACGCCAGGATTATGATCAGAACGGCCGCGTGGAGGTATCCATGTCGATGAACTCAGAAGGAGCCCGTATCTGGAAGCGCCTTACCGGTGACAATATCGGCAAGCAGGTTGCCATCGTACTTGACGATTACGTATACAGCTACCCGAACGTTAACAGTGAAATTCCAAACGGAATGTCATCCATTACAGGTGGCGATATGACCGTTGAGGAGGCGCTTGACCTTGCCAATATCCTGAAAGCGGGAAAACTTCCGGCCCCGGCTCGCATCGTGGCTGAAGAGGTTGTTGGACCGTCACTTGGTCAGGAATCAATTGATGCCGGGTTATTGTCTTTTATTATTGCCTTCATCGGGGTTCTGCTTTACATGTCTTTATATTACAACGGAGCAGGTCACGTAGCCGATATCGCACTTTTTGCAAACGTATTTTTCCTGCTGGGCGTACTTGCCTCTATCGGAGCGGTTCTTACAATGCCCGGTATCGCCGGTATCGTTCTTACCCTTGCCATGGCAGTTGACTCGAACGTTATCATCTACGAACGAATGCGTGAGGAGATCCGAGCGGGGAAAGGAATGCGGCTTGTGGTGAAAGATGGCTTCCACCACGCCTTGTCGGCCATCATCGACGGTCACGTCACCACAATCTTAACCGGTATTGTGCTTTATATCTTCGGATCGGGCCCGGTGCAAGGTTTTGCCACAACCCTGGTCATTGGTTTGGTTTTGTCATTGTTTAGCTCGATTTTCATCGCCAGGCTTGTATTTGAATGGATGCTTGACCGCAACATGACTATTACCACAGGTAATAAATACACGATGAACCTGTTTCAAAATATCCACATCAACTTCATCGGGTTGCGCAAGACAATGTACATTGTTTCCATTGCTGTTCTTATTCCTGGTGCTATCAGTATGTTTGTACGCGGAATGGATATGGGTCTTGATTTCACCGGCGGCCGCAGCTATATTGTAAGGTTTGACCAGAACGTTTCAACAACCGACGTTCGGTCATCACTGAGCAAAGCGTTTGGAGAAGCCCCGGAAGTGAAGACTTTCGGACCAAAGAATCAGGTTAAGATCACGACCAAGTTCATGATAAACGAACGCAGTCAGCAGGCTGATTCGATCGTTTCAAACAAACTTTTTGAAGGGGTCAGGGGATTCTATAAAACACCAATTACCATAACCGACTTTAAAGCCAATGTACCTGGAAAGATTATTGGTCAACTAAGTTCACAGCGCGTTGACCCGACCATTTCCTACTCTCTCATATGGAAGGCTGTAATGGCTGTATTCTTCTCTCTTATCATTATCTTCATTTATATCGCTTTCCGTTTCAAGAACTGGCAATTTGGTGTTGGAGGTGTCATTTCACTCGCACATGACTCGCTGATCATCATTACCATGTTT
>CAZPWZ010000069.1:0-9141 GCA_964590675.1 uncultured Draconibacterium sp. | reverse complement strand
GATGGTTATATCGACCGTGCTTTTTCAAATCTCAAATCCTACTATCTGTCAGGCGGGTATTATGGTAAAAATACGACCCTGCGACTGATCACATTTTCAGGTTCCGAACGAACTTACCAGGCATGGGAGGGCACACCGAAGGATTCCCTTGCAACCAACCGGACCTATAATCCGGCGGGAGAATACACCGATAAAAACGGGAACATCACCTATTACAATAACCAAACCGACAATTACCAGCAGGATAATTACCAGCTTTTATTCTCTCAATCATTGCTTAAAAACCTGAATTTCAATGCGGCGGTTCATTATACCCGTGGGAAGGGATATTATGAGAACTACAAGCAGGGAGCATCCTTTTCCGATTACGGCCTGAATGACGTGATCATCGGAGGCGATACGCTTACCCATACCGACCTCGTGAACCGGAAGATGATGGACAATGATTTTTATGGGCTTACCTTTTCCTCGAACTATACCGTCCCGGAACGGCTGAAATTAACGATTGGCGGCGCATGGAACCGTTATGACGGAGAACATTTCGGCAAGGTCATCTGGGCTGAATATGCATCAAACGGCGACAACGACCGGAACTGGTACTACAATACCGGGATTAAAAAGGATTTTAACATCTACGGAAAGGCAAGTATTCAGCTGATAAAAAAACTGAACCTGTTTGCCGATTTGCAATACCGTCGTGTCAGCTATCAGATGGAAGGGACCCTGGATAACCTGCGGACGGTAGACCAGGAACACCTGTTCAACTTTTTTAATCCGAAAGGCGGCCTGTTTTTCCAGCTGAATCAGCGCAATGACCTTTATTTTTCAATTGGCGTGGCCAACCGTGAACCCAGCCGGAACAACTACAAAGATGCCGATCCTGGCATGGAGCCAACCAATGAGACGCTTTACGACTATGAACTGGGCTATACCTTCCGCCTGCCGGGCTTTACCATCGGAGCCAACGCCTATTTCATGGATTACCGGGACCAACTCGTACTTACCGGCGAAATCAACAATGTGGGAGAGGCCGTTATGGTCAACGTTCCGCACAGTTTCCGCCAGGGGATCGAATTATCCGCCGGGCTGGAATTATTTCAAAAGAAGCTGACCTGGAATGTGACTGCAACCCTGAGCAGGAATAAGATCAAGGATTTCATCCAGTATATTGATCTATACGATGCCGGCTGGAACTATTTGGGGCAGGATAGCATTTCACTTGGGATGACCAATCTTTCCTTTTCGCCCGGAATAACCGCGGGAAGTGTGATTACCTACAAACCTCTGGCACAGCTATCAATCCAACTGAATTCAAAATATGTCGGAAAACAATATATCGACAACACCTCCAATGATGAACGTGCGCTCGACGGATATTTCGTAAACGGATTCAGTGCCATGTATTCGCTGATGCTTAAGCCGTTCAAGGAGATTAGTTTCAACCTCGCTGTCAACAACCTGTTCAGTGTGAAATATGAATCCAATGCATGGGTTTACCCCTACTCCATCGATGGGCAATACAATGAGTTAAACGGTTATTTTCCGCAGGCACTGGTGAATTTCCAGTTCGGAATAACATTGAAACTCTAAAAACAGGCTGGCGACAGGATTCCTGTCCCCGGTCTTTTTCAACCTGTTTTCACTTTGGAATCTGGCAAAAAATTGGTAATCTTGCATAAGATTATCCGGTTTTGATCAATCAAACCCATCATATGAAAAATTTCATCATTAAATCGCTTGCAATGATGGTCATAGTCCTCATTGCTACGTCAGTTTTCAGCCAGCAGCCTGTGGTTGACCTGTCCACTCCCCTGGCAACAGATCCCAATGTTAAAATCGGCAAACTTGAGAACGGCCTGGTCTATTATATCCGCCAGAACAAGAAACCCGAGAATCGCGTCGAAATGCGGCTTGTCGTCAATGCCGGCTCCATCCTCGAAAATGACGACCAGCAGGGATTGGCCCATTTCATGGAGCACATGAATTTCAACGGTACCCGGACCTTTCCGAAAAATGAGCTGATCGATTTCCTGCAGAAGACCGGTATGCGTTTTGGCGCCGATATAAATGCCTATACCGGTTTTGACGAAACAGTGTACATGCTGCAATTGCCCACCGATGATACCGTCCTGGTTGACCAGGGATACAAGGTACTGGAAGACTGGGCGCAATATGCCTTGCTTGATGGCAAAGAAATTGATAAGGAACGCGGGATCATCGTCGAAGAATGGCGGCTGGGGCTGGGTGCACAGGACAGGATGATGAAAAAGTTTTTTCCAGTGATCTTCAAGGATTCGCGATATGCAACAAGGATTCCCATTGGCAAGGTTGAGGTGATCGAAGGATTCAAGCATGAGACCCTGCGGGATTTTTACCGAGATTGGTACAGGCCTGATATTCAAGCTGTAGTGATCGCAGGAGACATCGATCCTGCCGCAACGGAAGCAAAAATAAAGGCCCACTTCAGTGGTTTGAAAAATCCGCCGGTTCCAAAGGAGCGGATCAATTACGACATCCCGGATAATACGGATCCCCTAATCGCCATTACCACCGACAAGGAGGCTACCAGCAACTTCATCCTGATGTTCTACAAGCATCCGATGAAAACTGATAAGACCCTCGGTGATTTCCGTGAGAAGGTCATGGCCGAATTGTTTACAGAGATGCTCAATAACCGGTTCAATGAAATTGCACAGAAGCCCGAATCACCTTATATTTTTGCAGGCTCGGGCTATGGCCAGTTCCTGGCGCGGAACAAGGATGCCTATCTGATCAATGCCATGGCCAAGGAGAGCCAGATCGATAAGAGCCTTGAAATTTTGCTTGCAGAAAATGAGCGGGTTAAAAGGTTTGGATTCACCCAAACGGAACTTGACCGTCAGAAAGAGGAGATATTCAGTAATTATGAAAAGGCATCCAAGGAATTTGATAAGACTGAATCCGTGGCTTTCTGTTCTGAATATGTGGCCAATTTCCTCACCGGCGACGCAATCCCTGGCGCCCAGCGGCAATTCAAATACCTGAAAAATATTTTACCTGATATCCGCATCGAGGAGATCAATGCCCTGGCGAAAACATGGGTGACCGACAACAATATGGCCCTGGTGATCATGGCACCGGACAAAGAGAACGTTAAAGTCCCCACAACCGATGAGGTCCTCGGTATCATTCAACAGGCGAAGACAACGGAACTCCAGGCCTATGTTGACAATTTCAGGGAAGAGCCCCTGGTGAAAGAGATACTGAAAAAAGGAACGATCACAAACCGCACTGAAAACGCAGATCTTGGAACTACGGAGCTTACATTATCCAATGGGGTCACCGTTGTGCTGAAACCCACGAAGTTTAAAAATGACGAAATACTCATCTCGGGTTACAGCCTGGGAGGTCATTCACTGGTGCCCGACCAGGAATTCATGTCGGCCAATTATACATCGCAGGTAATCGATCAGAGCGGTGTCGGTGATTTTGACAATGTCCAGCTGCAGAAAAAACTCAAAGGAAAAACCATCCAGATCAGTCCCTTTATCGATGACATCAAAGAGGGTTTCAGGGGAAGCACGAATCCCAAGGATTTTGAAACCCTGATGCAGCTTGTATATCTTTATTTCGATCAGCCGCGAAAAGACACCACTGCTTTCAAGGCCTTCATGTCACAAATGGAAAACCAGCTGAAATTCATGAAGAGCAGCCCCATTATGACTTTTTACGATACGCTTTTCAAAGTCGTATTTCCAGGGTACAAGCGCATGGTGATCTTCCCGACCCCTGAGCAGCTCAGCAATGTAAATCTGGATGAGATAATGAAAATTTATAAGGACCGGTTTGCGGATGCCAGCGATTTTAAATTTTTCCTTGTCGGTAATTTTTCGGTTGATTCGATTGCCCCCGTGATTGAGCAGTATTTCGGCAACCTCCCGGCGCTGAACCGCAATGAAACCTGGAAGGATACCTCACCCAAATTTGCCGATGGCATTACAAATCTCACTGTTTACAAAGGAACCGATCCGCAGAGCATGGTTGGCATCGTGATGTCGGAACCGGTGGAATGGAATGAAAAAAATCTGCTCACCCTCAATATGATCAAGGAGATCATTGGCATAAAACTGATCGAAGTGATCCGTGAAAAGATGAGCGGTGTATATTCGCCCCAGGTCATGGTGAACATTGAACAGTATCCCAAGTCCAATTACCAGATGATCGTCATGTTCGGGTGTTCGCCCAAAACCACCGAAAAACTTACCAAGGCCGTGTTCGGAGAAATCAACAAACTGAGAAAAAAAGGTCCCACAGAGGTGGACCTGAAAAAAGCCAGGGAATCCATGATCAGGGCCAGGGAGACCGACCTGGAAAAGAACGAATTCTGGCACAGAAAGATCGAGTCAATTTATTTCAACCATGATTCACCCAAATCCGTTGCCACATTCAACGACAGGGTGAATGCAATCACTGTGGATGACCTGAAACAAACTGCGGCCGCTTGTTTCAAACCCGATCATTATGTGCGGGTGGTACTGATGCCCGAAAAAAAATAGATGGAGAAATCTGTTAACATACGCAACAAACGTGCATCGCATGAGTACTTCCTGGTACAGGAGTTCACTGCGGGCATTCTGCTTACCGGTACCGAGATCAAGTCGATCAGCGATGGGACTGCCTCACTCGCCGATGCATATTGCACCTTCACCGGGGAGGAACTTTTTGTCAGGAATATGCATATCGCAGAGTATACCTTCGGAACACATTACAACCACGAACCCAAACGAGACCGGAAACTGCTGCTCACTAAAAGAGAGTTGAAAAAACTGGCAATAAAGGTCAAGGAACGTGGTTTTACCATTATCCCTGTTTTACTGTTCATCAACGAGCGGGGACTGGCCAAGCTCACCATCGCCCTGGCCCGCGGAAAACATTCCTATGATAAACGGGAAACGTTGAAGCAAAAGGATATGCAAAGGGAGATGGACAGGCATGGTTAGGAGGAATGACCAATGACCAATGACCAATGACCAATGGCCAATGACTAATGACCAATGACGATTTACGATTTACGATTTACGATTTTTGAAATAAAAGTGCATAACCTGAAGTGATTATTTGAACCTTAATAAATAGATGAAAATATGATAATGAACAAGCAAATCCTGGTAATACCGTTCATTTTTTTAACCTTTTTCCTTTCTGATGCATTATCTGCCCAGGATGCGAAAAAGCCGGCAACCAAGGAGGTAAAGGTGAAGTGGTATTCCTTTGAAGATGCCTATAAGCTGAATAAAAAGAAGCCAAAAAAGATTTTTATTGATGTGTTTACGGAGTGGTGCGGCTGGTGCAAAAAAATGGATGCGGAAACATTCGCCAATCCATTCATTGCCTCTTACATGAATGAAAATTTTTATTGTGTAAAGCTCGATGCCGAAAGAAAGGATACGGTGGTCCTTGACGGGGTTACCTTTGTCAACCCGAATCCCGCGAGCAAACGCAGCACCCACCAGCTGGCCAATGAAATGTTGCGTAACCAGATGTCCTATCCCTCTTATGTGTTCCTTAACGAAAAAGGACAGGTGCTAAGCGTTGTACCTGGCTATCAGCAGGCAAAGGACTTCGAATGCATCCTCGCATTCTTTGGCAAGGATGCTTATTTAAAAACCCAATGGGAGGAGTTCAGGGCTGGATTCAAGGGAGAGATGAAATAAAAAAAGGAGTTCAGGGCTGGGTTCAAGGGTGAGATGAAAAAAAAAGGCTGCCGGGATTCCGAAAGCCTTGATTTTTTGGGGTGGAAGATGGGGCTTGAACCCACGACCTATAGATCCACAATCTATCGCTCTAACCAACTGAGCTACGACCACCATGTAAGCGTTTGCAAAAGTACAATAAAAATTATATTTGTCAAACCATTATTCACTCCTCCTGCGTGTTTTTTAAAAAGCCGATCAATAACGACTCTTATTCACCCGGTTCATTAGCCTGGAAAAAGTTCAGAAAAAACGCGCTCGGGCTGGGATCTCTGATATTTATATGCCTCGCGGTCCTCATTGCCTGCCTCGGATATCTCATCACCCCCGACTCAACACCCTTTGCCAATGATCAATATCTTGAACTCGGATTGAAAAAGCCGGGATTCACCGTTTTGATGCTTCCCGTTAAAGAATTGCAGGTGATTGAAAAGCAAAACATTTTCAGGATCATGATCTCGGGAAGGACCAGCAATGTGAGCCGCATCCCGATAAGGGCCTATATTATTAAAAACGGGCATATCCATTTTGTTCAATATGACGCCCTTCCCGGCGAACCAGGCATGGTTCAGACCCTGCCTTTGAACCGGATCGATTTGCCCGAAGAAAGAACTTTCTGGCTGGGAACCGATCGTTTTGGCCGTGACTACCTTAGCCAGATGATGATCGGCACACGTGTCAGCCTTTCCGTGGGACTGATCTCTGTCGTAATTTCACTGGTTATCGGCATTTTTATCGGGGCTATAGGAGGTTATTACCGGGGATGGATCGATAATTTCATTATGTGGCTGATCAATGTGGTTTGGTCGATTCCGACGCTGCTGCTGGTCATCGCCATCACCTTTGCCCTTGGAAAAGGATTTTGGCAGGTATTCATTGCCGTCGGTCTTACCATGTGGGTGGAGGTCGCCCGGGTGGTGCGCGGCCAGATCCTCAGCATCCGGGAAAAAGAGTATGTGGAAGCGGCCAGGGCCCTTGGTTTTTCTGATCTGCGAATCATTTTTCACCACATTTTACCAAATGTCATGGCGGCCGTGATTGTAATTTCAGCGGCCAACTTTGCTTCAGCGATCCTGATGGAGGCCGGTTTAAGCTTCCTGGGACTTGGCGTTCAGCCCCCTGTTCCATCCTGGGGTTCCATGATCAAAGAAAATTATGGTTATATCGTGCTTGATTATGCTTACCTGGCGATCCTTCCCGGGATTTCAATCATGCTGATGGTGCTGGCTTTCATGCTGATGGGCAATGCATTGCGCGACGCCCATGATGTAAGGATGTCGGAGATCTAATACCGGATAGGTTTCGATTCCATGGTGCCGCAGGTTTTTGGGCCCTTGTCACGGCATCCTCCTTTGTTGAAAAGCAGCTTGACCGAAAAATAAAAATCAAGACCGGTGAAGTTGCTGAAATGGAAAAATCCACCAAGTTTATCAGTCCCGATAGTAACCCCGTATAATCTTAAGGCCAAACCTATCCTGGGTTCGGTCCAGTCATAGAGTGAAACCGGCATGCTCACATCAAAGATCCTGGTTTCGTAACGCGGCGTGATTGAGATTTGTGCCGGCCTGACCAGGGATCCTTTTGCCAATGGAAAACCATAAACCACGCTTGCATTCACAAACCAGTGTTCCTTGAGATGATAATCAAACTGGGCGCTTATCGCCGATGGCAGCCATAGCGTGAATTTATCATCCACATAGGCCGAGGTCGTGTCACCATAGAACTGGTAGCTGATGGTATCAAGAATCTGGTTGATACTGCTGAAATTGATGCTGTTAACATTTTCCCATGATGACGGGCGGTTATCGATCTTCATTTTTACCGCGTTCTCGCCAAACCGGATACCGCCGATATCGATCAGTGCAATCCCGATCCTGTAGATATAATCCTCGTAGGGCGCAGCGCACAGTGAAGTCGTGTAATCATTCTGGTGATGGCGTGCAAGCCGCCGGTAGGTTACCCCGACATCAAAGCCGAATCCTCCTCCCTTGAACAAAGGCTCGGTATTCATGGCATTGGAATTGTAATCCACCGGCAAAGCAACGCCAATATCCGCATCCAGGTTATTGACATTGAAAGTTGAATCATTTAAAACAATATAATCGAGGTCACTTGAGTGAACGTACATCCCGCCAAAACCCAACAGACGCTTCACGGTGATCCCTCCCGACCATTGATCAAAACCGCGGGCATGGAAAGTACAGGCATAACTTAACCCGATTTCAGCCCATGACATGCCCGAGATGGTAAACGGCCTTTTATCAGTATAGTTGATCTGCTGCTGCGGCTGGTAACCAAGCCCCAGGTATGAAAAATTCACTACATCATAAGGTATGTTATGCAAAGATAAAACGGACCTTAAACCGGTTGTGAGGGCGAAGGCATGCTGTTTCCAGATAACCATGGCGCCGGGTCCGTTTAACCGCTCGTTGACAAATGCCGATTTATGACGTTCGTTGTCATAACGATAAAACGGCCGTTCCTCCATGCCATACTCAATGTGCATCGGCAATTCATAACCAGGTTCAAAAAAATTCAAAAAGCGGTAATCTGACTTTGAAATAAACAGCGCATTATTGTCAAAAAAAATATCAAGTCCCGCCAGTTGCACTTCAAGGTAAGTCTTTGAGTTATGCATAGCGCTGGGATTCAACTGAATACTGTTAATACCGGCATAGTTTCCGGTTGTCGCACCCAGCATCTCCTGTGCAGTGGCCACATCCCTGTAAAGGAGGAATAAAACGAACAATGATATGAAACGGGTCACCTTCATCAATTAATCTTATGGCAATGAGCACCCCCAGGATGAATATTGATAAAGTTTGAACGAAAAGAGCGGTAGAATATTTCAATTTGCTAATTTTGCAGACTAATAAAAAAATCCAGATTATGGCAACCATTGCATTAAAAGGAAATCCCATCCATACGATCGGACTGCTTCCTGAAGTTGGAGTAAATGCTCCTGACTTTCTTCTGACCAGGACAGATTTATCAGACGCTACCATGTCTGAATATCGTGGAAAAAAAATCATCCTGAATATTTTCCCGAGTCTTGATACGGCGGTTTGCGCAACATCCGTGAGAAAATTCAACGCGGAAGCTCAAAAACACCCAAACACGGTAGTCCTTTGCGTTTCAAAGGATCTCCCATTTGCCCACGCCCGGTTTTGCTCCACCGAAGGTTTGAATGACGTTATTCCCATGTCGGAATTACGTAATGACAAGTTTGGAAAGGCTTATGGTGTTTTGATCATCGACGGACCGCTTGCCGGACTGTTTTCGCGTGCTGTTGTCGTAATAAATGAAACCGGGAAGGTAATTTACTGCGAACAGGTGCAGGATATCGTCCAGGAACCAGATTATGAAGCAGCTTTAGCTTCATTGAAATAGCAATCCGAAAAAAGTGTAA
>CAZPWZ010000068.1:0-9149 GCA_964590675.1 uncultured Draconibacterium sp. | reverse complement strand
CCGGTTGTTGACCTGGTTATCCAGGGTCCATGGATCGTCGATCTTGCTGAACTGCACCATCTGCATGTCGTCGAGGTAACCCTTCAGCTGCCAGGAACGGATTTCTTCATCCTGGGAAAAAAGGGATGCATTTGAAAACAGGACCAGCGCCACAGTTATGATAATGCGCACAAGGGATTTCATGTCACAAAGTTATGATTCCGGTATCAATTCCGGCTGGCTGATCGTTTTTATAATGAACCTGGTTTTCAACAGGGAGTTGTCAGGAAAGGTGCAGTTGAATTTGATCCTGTGTTTTCCTGCGGTGAGGACCGGAATGGATTGGCTGAATTCAACATCTTGTTTATACCGGCCCTTTTCGTCGTACAGTTTGATTTTGCTTCCGTCGCATACCAGGGAATTTCCTTCCTTGTAGGCTCCCGGGAACTCCATGGGCAGATAACCGTCCAGTTGGATCCGAAGATTGGTTATTGTTTCCCCGGATGGTTTATTCCCATCTTTGCCTTCATGGGTCGTACCGCCATCATTTCCCATGATGGTCAGGGTGAAGGCCAGTGGCTGTTCTGCATCCTTGTTTTCGAATTCCCATTCGGAAATGACAGGCTGGCCTGGCTGAAGTTCCACCTGCTCGTGCGAAAACCGGTATTTGGTGAATGGAAAGAGTTTCCATCCAAGGTGATCCTTTTCAAGGTGAAAATCGTTGGACGGATCTTTCAGTCTTTTTATCTGGCCGGGAGAAAATATTTTTTTTCTGGAAGCATCCTGCCAAAGGCTGATCAGGCCGAGCAGCTGTTCCGTGGCAGGGTTGATACGGAGGCTCCTCAATCGGGCCACCAGTGCAAATCCGGCGTTATAACCCGCCGCCCGGGCCATCATCCATTCAATATCCTCTTGTGTGGTAGCCGGAGAAAGCAGGAACCATCCCAGCATGTTGGGCATATAATTGCGTTCGAGCAGCGGCTGGTTGTCGATGCGGTAGTCGCTCTGGCTTTCACGGAATCCTCCGTACCATGGTTCTCCCCAGTTCCAGTAGTGACAGATATGCCAGTAATAATGACTCGACCGGCTGGTGCCGTTTACCAGCGTATGCCTGGTTTCCCGGAACACCTTATCCGCGAAAGCCTGCATGGCAAAATCGCCTTCGCCGGTGGAATAGCAGCCCTCATGGCCGTCGAAGTCCATGTGCGACACCCCTGTTTCATTGAAAAACGAGGCCAGGTTGCCGGCAATCTCTTGCTGCAGGCTGTAATCCGGGAAAAAGACTTCGTATGGGTAATCCATTAGTTTATCGGCCGTAGCACCCTTTACATGTGAGGCAGCCACAGTGCCAAAGGCGCCCCGCTGGCAATCGCTAAGGATATAAGGAGCTTCGGATGAGACTTCCCGATAGCGTATGATTTCATTCCCAATGCGAACGGCATAAAGTGTATTTGCCTTTGTATTGTTGAAATATTCGTTGGTAGCTACCGGGATATCCCTGGCTATGGCATCAATTCCCGCAGTCAGGACCGTGGAGCCGGTAAGTGCAAGCCGCGTATCGGGAACCGGCGTTACATAAGGATCATTGGTGTTGATAAAGGTGGTGAGGGTATGCACCCCCAGGCGGAGTCCCATTTTCCGGGCCTTTTCAGCACATTGGCTCATGCCTGCATTGCCATGCGGGAACCTTGCGGAATCCAGGATATAGTGGCCCCACGACCGGAAGGGCCCTTCGTGGTAAAGCGACATCAGTCCGGCCTTGCGGGTATATTCCAGCAAGGTGTCGATGTTGGTCTCATTGAAATCGGAGATAAGGTAGGCACGGCCGGTTTCGGGCGATTCCTTGATCCATGTTCCGTCTATCATCGGGTGGGGAAGTCCTTCAGCAAGTTCGATTTCACCGATGTGTTTCAGTACCAGGTTTGCAGGGCACCCGAAAAGCGCAATCTTAGATCCGGCAGGTGTTTCATTGTAGATGGGCTTCACCGGCATGTCCGGGAAATGGGGATAATATTCGCACCATACATCTTGCTTCCGTGGTTTCGACCGGTCGAGGCTGTAAGCCTGAATGTTGCTGCCATGATCTGCCTTCACCGCTACCGATCCGCGCATGTCCTCAGATCCTTCAGCGTTCTTCAGCTCCCCGCCAAGTGTTTTAACATTCAGTGCCTGCAGCCCGATGGCATAATCCTCGTCACTAACCACCCCGATCACCTCACCTATCGTTTGTCCGATCCGGATTGGGTAGTTTCCCCAGCAAACGGCATTGACTTTTCCGGCAGGCTTCAGGCTGAACAATTCGAAAACCAGGTGACTCTTTTTTTCAGATACTATTATTTCAGCGATTATGCCACAATGGGAAAAACTTAGGGTAATAATTCCTTTCTCAGGTTCATAGTCCGCCACGGAAGGCATTTCCCATGTCGTATCGCACCTTATCCTGATCAACGGGGCCGGAATTTTTTCAGCAAGATAATCAATGCCTGTTGCTGTGTTTGTCATTTTAACCAGCCGCCCGTACCGGGAAACGGATAAACTGAAATGATCAGTTCTGAATTCCATGGGTTGTGCTAAACCTTGTATGCAAAAGAGCAGCAGGATCAGCAGGATAGTTAAGGTTGACTTGTTCATAACATGCGTATATTCATAGAAATTGAGCGTGTATATATGTTTTTTTCTACAAATTCAACACACGGGATATTTTCTGCGAATTTAATGGTCCGATGGAAGAATTATGCAAACTGTAAAACACGATCAAAAGAAAACTGACTACAGATGGCCGGTAAAACAGTTCATTTACTTATTTCTGCTTGTAAAACGGTGAAAATGTGTATATTTTTGCAATATATTTCAATCATCTGATTTTTGTTTGATTTCTTTGTAATTTTTATAATCCTTTTGCAAACAAATTACAAGTATAAAAAATTCAGTTCTCTAAATTAAATCAACTTTAAAAGCAACAATATGAAACGTGCACTTTTTATTTTTACATTCATCCTGAGCCTCTCTGTGTTATTTATGACAGGATGCAAGAAGGAAATCGATGACAACGAAAACCCTCCTTCCAACCCAACCAAATTTACCGAGCTGAAGGTTGACCCAAATTTTACTTTCGACAACTTCCTTACCGTGAATGTCGATATCAGTGCACCTAATACCAGTGCAGGCGCTATGAACATCCTGCAGGTATACCAGGATGATCCCACCAACGGAAGAATGGTTGCTTCAGGAATCACATATGGCAGCCAGCACCTTATTGCCAGTGTGCGCCTGCCCCTGGCTGTTAAGGACGTTTACCTTCGCCATACCGGCCCGGATGGCAGTTTTGAAACTGTGAAAGTGCCCATTAGCGGGTCCAGCCTTGTTTATACTTTCGGAACGACCAAGTCCGTGGAAAATGGAAATAGTTTATGTGGTACAGGAACGGCGGTAACCACGAACCAAACTACACTTGGCATAACCTCCGGCCAAACAAAATATGTTCCTTACGGGACAACCATAACCATAGATAATTTAGACCTCAGAACCGGCGGCACATTCAACATCTGCGGCACTGTTACGGTGAAGAAGTTGTTGGCGACCAATAACAATGGTGGTATCATCAATAACCATGGTACATTAACTTTCATTGAGGAGGATATCGACCTCAAGGGCACCATCAATAATAACGGCACCCTCAATGTGACAGGTGATCTGGAATTCAAAACGAATACCGGTGGTAAACTGGTAAACAACTGTTCGATGTTTGTCACGGGGTGTATCAAAACGACAGGGAGTGGTGCCATAACCAACAATGGTTATATCAAAGTTATTGAAGTTGGGGGCGACGGCAGTACATCAAATGATGGAGGAAGCTTTAAAACAGCGGGTTCAGGAATTTTAACACTGGGCCCTCAAAGTCTTATTGATGTGAATATTTTTGATCTTCTTAATGTATGTAATGGACCTACAACGGCCTCGTATGCACAAATCAAGACCATTTATGGTAAGGTGACCGGCGGTGGCAGTATTGCCGGATATGTTGATCTTTGTGCCGGACCGAGCTTCACTCACAAGAACTCAAGCTATGGACCCAATGTGACTAAATGTATAAATAATGTTCCGGTGCCAAATTGCTCAACACCGACTCCTCCAGTAATCACCAGCCCCCTTACGGCAGCCGGCACAGTCGGAGAAGCCTTTACCTATGTAATTACCGCAACAGGTACAGAACTGATAACCTTTAATGCTGCAAATCTTCCGGCCGGGTTGACCTTTGATCCGGTTACCCATACGATTTCAGGAACACCTGCCGCTGCCGGGACATACAATATTAACTTATCCGCCGACAACAGTGTAGGAACAGATACTGAAATCCTCGTCCTTACCGTGGGCGCTGCGAATACACCTCCCGTCATTACGAGCCCTTTAACCGCCAGCGCTACTGCCGGTTCGCCATTCGATTATACGATTACTGCAACAGGTGACAATACTTTAACCTGTCCCATGTCCTTTACCGCATCTCCATTACCTGAAGGATTAACTTTAACCGGCAGTGTCATAAGTGGTACCCCTGCCTCAAACGGAACCTTCGATATAACACTCACCGCAACAAACTGCAAAGGAACCGATACCCAGCACCTCATCCTTACTGTTGAAGTTGCGGGCATCGCACCAAATATTACGAGTGCCTTAACCGCCAATGGCACAGTTGGAGTGCCATTCACGGGATACACCTTAACGGCGACCGGAACCGAGCCCTTCACAGTAATGGATGCGACCGGTCTGCCTGCAGGACTTGTATATGATGCAATTACACACATGATCACCGGGACGCCGACAGAGCAAGGAATTACCGAAGTCAGCCTGGTTGTAACAAACGCCTACGGAACCGACTTAAAGACACTGGTGATAACCATTGGAGCAGGCGCCGGCACACCCCCGGTTATTCAGCCTCCGCTCACGGCAACCGGTGTGATCAATCAGCCTTTCACGCCCTATACAGTTGTTGCTACCGGTACGGGTCCCATTACCTATACCGTTGGCACTTTACCTGCCGGTTTAACCTTTAATGCCTCCGATAATACGATATCAGGCGTTCCAACGGTCTCCGGAACATTTTATGTAGCACTTACGGCAACCAACAGTTTGGGTACTGATACCGAGAACCTGGAAATTATCATTTCAGCGGGAGGAGGTGGCTCCTACTACACCTATTATCCCAATTCATCGGATTATGGAACCTTTGTGTTCGAGGATCTCTGGCCATATTATGGTGACTATGACTTCAATGACCTGGTAGTGAATTTCCAGTATAAGATCACCTCCAACGCACAGAACAAGATCACCGATATCCAGGCCACATTTATCTTCAAGGCTGCAGGTGCATCCATGAATAACGGTTTCGGCTTTGTACTGAATACAGATCCGGCGAATATTGAGAGTGTGAATGGTTGTACACAGTATGGAAGTGCAGTCACCTTCGATCCGAAAGGATATGAAGCAGGGCACCTGGGCATGACCGTCATTATTCCGGTGGATGCAGTCAATACCATGTTTGGCAGAGGGTTTGTAAATACAATCCTGGGCGAACAATACATTCAGCCTATCACCAAGGTGATCGATATTAAGTTTGCAACCCCACAGGCCAATATAGGGGATTTACCCTGGAACCCCTTCATTTTTGTCGACCAGGTCAGAAGCCATGAGATTCACATGAAGAATTTCCCGGGTACTGATTTTGCCGATCAGGCCTTATTCCATTCAGGTGATGACAATTCAAATCCCGGAGAAGGAACATATTATACTTCAAAAACCAATTTGTGCTGGGCATTTGAAATACCGGTCGATTTTGATTATCCTGTTGAAAAGGCAGATATTCTTACCGCTTACAATCACTATGCCGCATGGGCACAGGGACCTGTTGGCCCGACCAATCCTTATAACGACTGGTATAAGGACCTTCCGGGTTACAGGAATCCGGTCAATATCTGGCATCCATAGGAGGCTGAAGATCCTGCTATTTGTAATTCTGGTGGCACCCCAAAAAGGTGCCACTTTTTTTTTGTTCCCCCCGGTATAAATTATATCTCGAGCATTGTAATATGTTTAAAAATCCGCTATATTTGATGAACTCTAACTGAAATCCATTAAAAATCAATCCCATGAAAAAAAAATTGCTTCTCCTGGCCATGCTTTCCTTCGGGATTATGGCAGCAGCTCAGCTTTCTAAGGTTGCTGATTCCAGGTTTGTAACGGCGTTACCTGCCAATGCCATTGATATGCCGGCAATTAATCCGCTCCAGGCCGGTAATCCTTCGGTAAATTCCAAATCGGCGCTTGAAGACAACCTCGGCCAAACACGATATGATCTTCAAACCAACTATGCGATTCAAAACAGGTTTTATCAATTCCCCGATGGCACCATGGCGGGAGCCTGGACCATGGGGCAAGCTGAAGCTTCATTTCCTGAAAGAGGAACCGGCTATAATTATTTCGATGGCACAAACTGGGGACCGGAACCCACCAGCAGGATCGAAACCGTGAGAACAGGCTGGCCGTCGGTTGCTGCCTGGAATGGCACAGGCGAGATCGTGGTTTCCCACCAGAGCGCCTCTTTACCCCTGGTGATGAACACACGGCCGGTGAAAGGCACCGGGAACTGGACCCAGTCCCTTATCAACCCGCCTCCGGGATGTGTCGGGCTTTTCTGGCCCAGGATGATCACCAGCGGGCCCAATAATAACTATATCCATATCATTACCTGTAACGGACCCACTGCAAACCAAGGAGCTCCATACCTTGGAATGGATCCCGGAATCCTTTATTTCCGCTCCCTGGATGGAGGAGCAACCTGGGATAAAGCCGGCATCCAGCTTCCCGGTATCGACTCTTCCAATTATACCTCCTTTTCGGCCGATACCTATGCATGGGGAAGCCCGAAGGGTGACACCCTCTATTTTGCTGTGGGCGGTGCCTATTCTGATGCCTTCATCATGAAATCGACCGATAACGGGGAAAACTGGACCAAGATCCCGATCCTGGGCAATGCCAGTAAAAAAATCCCGGCCGGAACCACCTACCTGGCGCCCTGGAAATCAACGGACGGGGCCGTTGCCTGTGAAATGGACCACAACGGGGTCATTCATTTTTCATCCGGCATCGGTGGAGGATTCATTGAAGGAGGCTCTAACTATATCATGGTTAATTATAACGGACTCCTTTACTGGAATACCACCATGCCCATGATGCAGGACAGTCTGAATCTCGATACGCTGGATGCACATGGCCAGTTGCTGGGTTATTATTCCGACGGGCCAAACCCTGGTGATACACTTAACGTCGTTACCAGCTACCGGGTTGCCCTGACCAGCTTCCCGCAAATCTCGGTGGATGCTGCAAACAACCTCTATGTAATTTATTCGGGCGTAACCTGGAAAGATCCCAATCCGGAAGGGATCCATTACCGGCATCTGTTTGGCCGGGCCAAATTCCATGATAAGATGACCTGGTCAGCCGATCCCATCGATCTGAATGACGACATCACCTACTTTGGTCAGGAATTTATTTTCGCATCCATGGTCAAGCATATTTCCGGCGATAAGTTGCGCCTCCTCTATCAAACCGCCGATCAGCCCGGCACTGCGGTAGGTACATCCACCGGCAGTTCACCCATTCCCTACCATGATAATATCATACAATACCGCGAAATTCCGGGAAGCACCTTCTGGCCTGCCGGAATAGAGCAGAACAACCGGGCTGGATTAAACCCGGTCAGCCGGAATTATCCGAATCCTGTTCAAGGACTTACGAACATCAATGTCAGCCTTGACGCACCATCCGCCATTGTGGTCGAGGTCGCCAATGTTACGGGACAGAAGATCCTGAGCTACGACAAGGGAGTCCTCGGCACCGGGATCCATAAGGTAACCCTGGATGGTTCCTCCCTGATGCCGGGAATCTATTTCTATACCGTGAAGATCAATGGTGAATCATTTGTCAATAAGATGATCGTTGAATAATGGCTGTGCAACATCTTCAGGGCCACGGATTTAAAACTAATTCTTTAAAAGAATGAATATTATCCGTATCTTGTAGAAATACTGAGTATTTACACGCGCATTAATAGACGAAAAATGAAAAAGGACACGATGGAGTACAGGATGATGCTTGAACGGCAACGGTTAAAAATCTCCGATTCGAAACTATTATCAGGTTCCACAACCGATAAATATCCCGTAATCCTTGATGGTGGCCGAACAACCATATATATTTCAGATAAGAGCAAGGAAACGGAGACACGGCTGAAATATGCTTCGCGATTGGGAAACGGACTGATATCGACACACAAGCCCAAATAATCGGGGCGTAAATATTGAGTCCACTCCGCATAAAGTTTATTCAATACAAAAAACCTCTGTCTCCTCGAATCGCGATGCAACCACGATCCTGGTGCCGTTTGCATGCAGGCTGAAGAGTTCGTGGACCAGTTGCGGGTGGTTGTTTTCGGCCGAAAGATGCGAAAGCACCAACAGTTTCATCCAGGCTGGGCGATGGGTTGTAAAGAGATCAAGGGCCTGGTTGTTGGAGAGATGACCTTCGTCACCCCGGATCCGTCGCTTCAGGTAGAGCGGATAACGCCCTCTTTCAAGCATCCCTTCATCATAATTTGCTTCGAGAAAAGCGGCATGACATTGGCCGAGATGATGCGCCACATGTTCACAGGCAGCACCGATATCGGTGAAAACACCTGCGGTAAGGCCATTTGTGGTTACCGTGAAGCTGTGTGGTTCGGATGCATCATGCCATTTGGGGAAAGGATTCACCCGGAGGCTGCCTATATCTACGGGGTTCCCTGCAGAAAAATGATTCACCAGGTGCGGAGCAAGATTTAACCTGCTATGGCGGTAGGTAGCGCCTGTGATGTAAACAGGTATTCCGTATTTACGTGAAAGCACTTCGGCGCCCCTTGTATGATCGGTATGTTCATGGGTGATGAAAATGGCCTTCACGCTCCGGATGGGCAATCCCAGGCGGATCATCCGTCGTTCGGTTTCACGGCAGGAAATGCCGGCATCGATGAAAACAGCTTCGTTACCGCTGCTGATATAATAACAGTTCCCGTTGCTACCCGAGTTGAGCGAGGCGAGGTATAATGGCATGGGTGCAAAGTACGGGAAAATATCAGTCGC
>CAZPWZ010000067.1:0-9172 GCA_964590675.1 uncultured Draconibacterium sp. | reverse complement strand
CTAAGAATTTCCATAATAGTGCTTTTCGCAATATTATCAGTTTCCGCCCTGGATTCAGCGGCGCAGGTATGTTGTCCCGATTTTAAATTAAAAGATGCGAAGGAAATCTGTCCGCCCGAAGGTGCCTGCCAGGGCAGTGCCATACAGCCGGGTGGCGGTCATGCTGCCATGGCTGCATGCAAGTTAGCACCCCATGTATATACGGTATACCCGAATTTTCCGGGTTATACCTACTCCTGGACTATTACCGGAGGAACTCCAGCAACATTCACCGGGAATCCCGTAACAGTAGTCTGGGGCTCCGGATCCTCCGGGGTTATCAAGGTGGTCATCAGTAATCTCGGCATCGGGGGGAATTGCCTCGATTCCATAAAGCAGGAGATTTGCCTGATCGATGGACCACAGGCCAATTTTACCATGAATAATGACACCGTTTGTCTCAATACACCCGTATTATTTACCAACACCTCCCTCGGCGGAAGCGATTACCTGTGGGATTTCGGCGATGGAACAACATCCACCCTTGCGAACCCTCCGGGCCATGTGTATGTGGCACCAGGGGTTTACACCGTAACACTCACTGCATCCAATGCAGGGGGATCCTCCACACAGGGTGATATCAAGCGCCTTTGCGGATGTGTCGATGTAATTACGAAGACAGTGGTCGTGCTGAGCGGGGCAGGACCGGAGATCAGCCTCGATTGCTGCTACGGAACAGTTTGCCCGGGCGATACTTCAGTATTTTGCTCACCAACGGTATGCTCAACCTAAAACTGGAGTGTGACAGGCGGCACCATCATCTCGGGTGCGGGAACCAGTTGTATCAAGGTAAAATGGAATGCAACCTATACGGGCCCAACCACGGTAACCCTTGCGGTGCCGGGATGTGCCTCCTCCACTTGCCCGGGAGTCACCACGCTGAATGTGCCGGTTCTTTATCCGAACCTCCCCATCAGCGGTCCTTCGCCAATTTGCGTCGGCGCTTCAGGCAGTTACTTCCTTCCCGTCATGCCCGGCACCTATTATCAATGGACTACAACTGCACCCGCAGGAACTTATTCCTTCCACGACCGGAACAGGAATACAGCAAACATCAACATTTCTTTCACGGTACCCGGGACATACCAGGTACAATGCCAGTATAACAATCCGCTGGCCGGTTGCAGCGGCGTCAGCATCATCACGGTAAATGTACTTCCGGTATTCTCCTTTGCCGGAATCGAAACCGTTTGCGAAGGATCAACCACCACCTACTTTGCCAATGGTGTGGCCAACTGGACCGTTACCCCGGCCGGGGCAACCGTTCCGGCAGGCAGCAGCAGTTCGGCAAGTATCACCTGGAATGTGCCGGGTACCTATACCATCCTGGCAACCCCAACGGCAACCGGAGTTTTCTGCAACCTGAATGCTGTGAAGGTCATTGAGGTAGTTGCAAAGCCGGTTTTAGGGACCATCACCGGTCCGGTTATGGTTTGTCCAGGGAAGAATTTTACTTACAGCATTTCCTCGAATACAACGGGCAGTGACTTTATCTGGACCATTTCAGGCGGTTCAGGCACGATCATGACCCGGATGGGCGCTGATAAGGATTCCATCATTGTGAAACTGACCGCTCCGGGTCCCTGGACGATCAGTGTTTACCAGCAAATCGAACTCAGCCCAGGTGTCTTTTGCCAGTCACTCACACAAAACCTCACGGTAAATCCTTTTGCAGCACCGGTAGTCACCGGTCCGGCCAATGTGTGTGTGGATGCGGTGACCACCTTCACGGCCAGCGGTCTGCTTCCCCCGGGAGGCATTCAATGGAGCATTACCCCGGCAAACAGGGGCTCCATCCTCACCGGGCAGGGAACAAATTCAGTCAACATACGCTGGCATGGAACACCGGTTGCGGCAACGGTTATGGCGACCCATTGCGGCGGATCCGGCTCCATGGCGGTAAACATTGTAAACCCGCCAGTTGTTGCAGCTATTTCTGCCAACGGACCGTTTGAATATTGTTTGCCTGCCATGCCGAATAACCTGACACTCAGCACGACTACCGGCTTCCCATCCTACCAGTGGTACCTGAACAATGCACCCATCGGCGGGGCTACCTCATCATCCTACCTCATCCCGAATGCAACTTTTACCGGGGCGGGTGTGTACTATTTTACTGTGGAGGTATCGAACGGACTATGTACCGTGACAAAAACCACCTATGTCCTGATCGGGAATTGCCAGGGCGGACCCCCGCCCAACCCGGTAGTTTGTTCGGTTGATTTTTCAATTAACCCGAATCCCGCCTGCGTGGATCAGCCGGTCACTTTTACGGCGCTGCCCACTGGACCCGGATTTTCCTTCGACTGGTCATTCGGTGACCTGGCAACTTCTTTTCAAACTCCTACGCAGCATGCATATGCCTCAGCGGGAACTTATGTGGTAACGCTTACTGCCACCATCGGCACCTGCGTTGCAGTAAAAACAAAATCAGTTACGGTAAATCCAACGCCGGTTTGCACCATTTCAGCCTCCGATACCATTTTTTGCCCGGGAAGTTCGGTTACCCTGTTTGGTTGTCCTGGTTTCAGCTCATATCAATGGTATAGGGATGGTGCGGCCATCAGCGGGGCGACCAGCGCCAACTATGTGGCAAACAGGCACGGCGAATATGAACTGGAGGTGACCAACAGTTTTGGATGTCCCGGCCGTTCCAACGCGATTTACATCTATATGCACGGCATCCCCCGGGCGAAGATCACCGGCGAGGGAACCGTGTGCGGGTATGCAGGAGGTTTTACACAATTCCAGCTGGATGCATTTTACAACAGCGCCTACAAGTACGAATGGACCAGCATCCCGGCTGGAGCATCCTTCAGCCCGAATAATTCAAACAGCAGCAGCAACACGTGGGTCAGCCTGACACTGCCCGGCACGCTGCCATTCATCAGCAGTTTTATTGTCAAGGTAACTGATACCGTTACCGGTTGTGTGGCGTATGACACCATCTGCATCACCTTCTTCGAGGTCCCGGCGGTTACAGTGCCATTCTATTTTGGCTGTGAAGGTGGTCCGGTAACCCTCACGCCAACCCCCATCGATCTCACAAAGTACAACTATCAGTGGAGCAGCGGGCAAGCCACCCCAACCATCACGGTAACCGCAGCCGGATTTTATTCATTAACAGTCACCGATAAGGCCACCGGATGCTCAGCCCAGGCAAGCGCGGCGATGATATACCCGAAACCCGATATGAGCCTGTTCCCCCGGGGATGTGATACCATCCAGTGCAAAACGGATACACTTCATTTATACATGCCTTTGCCGCTCAATGCCACAGGTCCGTGGAGCACCTATGCCGGGGCCTATCCATCCATAACCTGGTACAGCAATGGCAACTATGGCAGTCCGATCGGATCGGGCAAGGACCTGTATTTTGTGCCAAACAGTTCCGGAACGCACCAGATTTCAGTGGTAGTGACAAATAACTATAACTGCAGCGATACAGCAGGTGTCTTTTGCCTGGCGGTAAAATGCGATACCCTTGATTTCGGTGATGTTCCCGACAACAAGGCCACCGGGTTCAGCTATCCCACGCTGCTTGCGAATAACGGTGCAAGGCATGTGATCGTTCCGGGAGTATTCCTTGGAAGCCTGGTTGATCCGGAGGCGGATGGACAACCCAGTATTGGCGCAAACTGTGACGACAATGATTGTGTTTATCCTTCGCTTGGAGATGATGAAGATGGTGTGACCATGCCGGCAGTGATCATGCAGGGAGGAACTGTGGCAATCAATGTGGTTGCCTCCGTGAACGGGTTCCTCGATGCCTGGATCGACTATAACATAGATGGCGATTGGGCTGATCCGGGCGAACATGTATTTACAACCCTGGCGCTGATTGCAGGACCCAACGCGCTGAGTTTTACCGTACCGGCCACAGCGGTGATGGGACAGTCGTATGCGCGTTACCGTTTCCGCTCTTTCCAGTCGGTCATCAACTACAATGGTCTTGAAAACAACGGGGAGGTGGAAGATTACGCGGTGTTTATCGAAGAGTGTTCCCAGGGGGATGAACTTGATCTTGGAGATGCCCCCGACAGCCAGGTGGCCGGATTTGCTTACCCGACGCTGCTTTCAAGCAATGGTGCAAGGCATGTGCTTTACTCCAATATCCGGCTGGGGGCGCTCATCGATGCCGAACTCAACGGACAGCCAAACATTCCGGCTACCGGCGATGACCTGGTGACATCGGACGATGAGGATGGTGTTACTTTTATCGGCAAAATGTATGTCGGATTGCCTGCAAATGTCCAGGTTTCGGCTTCCATTGCCGGATTCCTGAATGGCTGGATGGACTTCAACAAGGATGGTGACTGGGCTGATGCGGGTGAGCAGATATTTGTGAATGCCCCGGTTTCAGCAGGTTTGAACAATCTCAGCTTTAATATCCCGGCAACAGCACAACAGGGTAAAACCTACACCAGGTTCCGGTTCAATACCATTGGCGGCGTGACCTACTTCGGTCTGGCCATGAACGGGGAGGTGGAGGATTACCGCGTACACACCTGTCCCTACTGGTGGCCGGTTCATACCCAGCAGAAGCATTATATAACAATTCCCCATGATCTTCCGAATATGCATGCCGGGGATGTTCTGGGTGTATTCTACCAGGACAATAACGGGATGCTGGCTTGTGGCGGGTTGTCGGAATTCACTGGCACCGGCAGCCAGGTTTTGATTGCCTACGGCGATGACCCTGCATCTCCGGTTAAGGATGGTTTTGCAGTGGGCGAACCGATCTACTGGAAGCTTTGTTCCTACATCAAGGGCGATGCCAATCCGATTGAGGTGGTTTACGACCAAACCTACCCGAGCCACGATGGCTTGTTTGCAGTGAACGGATTATCGTCGCTGTCGAATACCATCGGATTGCACCTCAGCGCATCGGCAACCCCCGGCATTGTTTGTCCCGACGAACCGGTACAACTTCAGGCAAACCTGTCCGAAGGTTCGGAAGGAGTCAGTTTCACGTGGACATCTTTGCCCGAAGGATTTACATCAGACCTGCAGAACCCGGTAGCAAATCCGATGGTAAATACAAGCTATATCGTTCATGCATTCGATGGACTGTTCCATGCGAGGGATACGGTGCAGGTTGTGGTGACCGATGCGAATCCGCTGGCCGATACACTTTGGCTGCGAAATATAAACGTTCCTGTGGGAATGAACAAATGTTACAATGCCTTCCAGACGATAACGGTGGCAGGTGACGCGTCGGTATTTATTGTGCATGAGGGTGCAAACGTAAACATGATCTCAGGCCAGAAGATAAGGCTGCTTCCTGGAACCAGGACATTCCCGGGTGCATACCTGCATGCATTCATTACAAGTACGGGAGAATTTTGCTGCTGGAGTCCGCCGACTCCGGCGATTGGCAAGGACGAATCAGCGGGCAGCAACATGATTCAGTCTGCAGAAGTCAAACCCTTCTTTAATGTTTTCCCAAATCCAACCTCAGGTACCTTCACGATTGAATTGACCAATGTGGATGAATCTGCAAAAGTATCCGTTGAAATATACGGGACACTGGGAGAATTGATATTCAAAACCGAAATGGCTGGCGCTAAACAAAAGAAGTTCGATTTTTCGGACAGGAAGCCAGGGGTTTACCTCATCCGGGTATTGAATGATGCCGCAATTATTGGCATCAGGAAGATCATAAAACAGTGATGTACATGTATATGCCGGAACGGATATGGGATACACAGTTTGTATGGAAGAGGGTGAGAACATGAGTGCGGGAGTCAAACCAGTGCTGGTGAGCCACAGAGCTACATAATTTCACCTAAAACCTGCCTTTGCCCGGGAAGACCTGGTTGAACAATGAAGGGCTGGCTGAACCAAACACCGCACCTGGATTAAAGGTCGAATGAACAAAATAACGATTTGACTCAGGGTCAATGGATCCTTTTATTTCAATGGCCGTCATGTTGTTCCCTTCGATTTTTAAAATGTAGGGATAGGTTACCGGAACAACGGATTCGTCAGCGAACTCACTGTTGGCCAGGTTGGCCAGTGTCTGAACAAAAGTTTCGGCTTTGACCGAATCGGCAGGCTTATCGCCTTTAAACCACCCGTTTCCCTGCCGCTGCAGGATAAAGGAGCTGTCGCCGGGAAATATGAATGTCAGTTTATTAACCAAAGATGTGTTGAGTCTGCAGATGTTCCTGTTCCGGTAGGCGGATGGCTGATCCCTGAACATCATCGATAAGAAGCCATCCACAACATAAACCCTTTCATCGCCGGCAATCCTGACGTGTGATTTAACACTCATATTCTGGCGGCCGCCATATCCGGGGTTTTGATTGCCCTGAGAAAAGGAGATCTTTCCGACCCTGAAATCAGCCACAATGTCGTTCCCCTGTTCCATCACCACACGGGTTGAAGCAGAATCATCCATCTCGAGATCATGCCAGGCTGATTGATCGGTGCCTGCAACACGCTCTGCCAAGGCATTGCTTACTACGCTGATGAGTTGCCGGACCACGGATGTATCAGCTTCGAAAGTTTTATCCTTGACTTTCACGCTCCAGTTCTTTCCGGCGCGTTCAAGAACAACCATTTCACCGGTATTTCCTTTGGCATAAATTTTTATGGATGAAACGCTGGCAGAATCAATGGTGAATAATTCACTTTTAAAGGTTCTTTCGCCCTTGTTCCGGTCGTAAAAATAAACTGCAGCCGACACCAGCGCCAGGATGCAGAAAATGATCAGCAGGGTACTGTTTTTAATCTTTTTCATGCTAGATGTAATTTTCATTCATTCTTTTCATTCTCAGGTTTCGGCGGTACTGCCACCTGGCAAACCCGAAACCAACGACCAGCAGGATCGGCAGGATGAAATTCAGGTATTTCAGGAAGACTTTTTTCCCGTCGTCCATCTGATCGAGCGGCCGTGAACTCACCTCCTTGCTGCGGAGATCGATGAGCCCGGTGTCATCCGACAGCCAGTCAACCGCATTGATGAAGAAATTCAAATTATCGGGCGAAAGCTGCCTGGCCTGCTGGCCTTCACCGTTAATGGCGAAATCGCCATCGGAGACCACGATCATCTTTGATGGCATATCTCCACTGATCTTTCCGCTCAGCAATCCTGCCACCGGGATATTGGCAAGCGGGAAATCATTTTGCTGCCAGTTCCGGGTGACGTTGAGATAGAGCGGAACATTTTCGGCGCCCGATTTCTCAGAGGTGGTTGCAAGGGGGATGAAGGAGACATTCTGGTTCACGGGCACAAAGTCAATGGAACTGGCAAATTGAAGGATAACCGATGACAAGCCTTTGGTGGCCGGATTTTCTGCAAACTTTGTGATCATCGGGAGGTATGGAAAATTCATGCTCGACTGGAATGTCATGCCGCCCTGCTGCTGGTTCACCATTACGCTTCCGCAGCGTTGATCGATGATAAAATTAGGATTTACCCTGATCCCTTTCTGCTCAAGCCATTTTTCCAAACCCGTTTTGATCTCATTCCCCGAGAGCGTCTGAAGATTTCCTTCAACGCGGTTCATGGCAATGTAGAGGTTTTTGCCGTTGGCAAGGTAGGCATCCAGCATGGCAAGCTGAATGGGCGGGATGGAATCAGTGGGATTCACCATGATGAGGGTTTTAAACCGGGTAAGATTGGCTGCCGAATCACCCAAGTTCACAGTCTCCACATCATAGAGTACTGACAAGGATTGCATGACCTGTATCAGGGAATTTGGAGACGGCTCACCATTTCCCTGGACAAACCCGATTTTGGCCTTGTTTTCGACGGTCATCTTTTTAATGCTGGTCGAGAGGCTGTACTCCATGGCAGCACCGGGCTGGATGAAGGGAATGACCTCCTTTTTGTCGCCATATTGCACCACGGCACCCATGTAAGCCTTTTGCTGTTTCACCTGGTCCTTTTCCCTGACATTGATCAGCACCGGGCTGATACCTGCCTGCATCGCTTTTTGCTCCGTGGCTTCATCCTTGTTCGGGTTGATGAACTCGAACATCACCTTGCCGTTCGAACGATTCGCGTACTCGGTGAGCTGATCCTTGAAATCGCGCCGGAGTCGCGCGAAATCGGCGGGAAGCTCTTCACTGATATAAGCCGTCACCGTAACGGTTTGCTTCAGCGATCCCAGGATGTTTTTTGTAGCCTCACTCAGGGTATATCTTTTATCGGCGGTAAAATCGAGCCTGAGAAAAAACGGTCCGCCAGGATATTGATAAAGATAATCACACCCGCAATCAGTAGGAGGTAGGTTGTGATCGATTTCCTGTTTTTCATGTGTTGTTGATTTTTTTAATGGTCACCTGGAGTATCCATAAATTATCATTCACGGTTTGCATGAACGTTGTTCTTATGGACATTTCATGTTTTATTTGTTTTTTGCGCAACAGGGGTCTGCCATTTAATTGGTCAGGTTTCGCTTGGAGATAGCGATCTCAGTTCCGGTTAGTCCCATCAGGATGATCGAAATGAAGTAAATGACATCCTTGGAGTCGATCACCCCCCTGGCCATGCTTTCAAAATGTGTGGCAAGGCTGAGGTAATTCATGATACCCGCGTACCATGAGATGGAATTGCTGCCAAGCAGGCCGAAGATGAGATGAAAGAAAATGCCGATGAACAATGCGATCAGGAAGGCGACAATCTGGTTCCCGGTGATGCTGCTGGCAAACAGCCCGATGCTGATGTAACAGGCACTCATGAACAGCAACCCGAGGTATCCCATCCACACGGCTCCATGGTCAATTTTCCCGATGCTTGCCACCGTGATGTAGTAGGGGAGCGTAAGCGCCAGGGCAATGGATATCAGCAACAGTGCGGCAAGAAATTTCCCGGCAATGATCTGCCAGTCGCTGACAGGTTTGGTAACCAGCAATTCAAGGGTCCCGGTCTTTCTTTCCTCGGCAAGTAATCCCATCGTAACGGCAGGTATAAAAAAGAAGAGCGACCAGAAGGCTATTCCGAAAAATGACTGGAGGCTGGCCTGGTTGACCATGAAAACATCACTTCCGAAAATCCATGTAAAAAAGCCGCTGAATCCAAGGAACAGCAAAATCATCACATAGGCCATGAGCGAATCAAAAAACGACCGGAGCTCCCTTTTTGTAATGGTCCAGATTTTTTTCATAAAACATCTATTATTGG
>CAZPWZ010000066.1:0-9181 GCA_964590675.1 uncultured Draconibacterium sp. | reverse complement strand
CAATATCCAAATCGTTAATGGTTGCTTGTTATCTCTGAACAAAGCCGTAATTTTGCCGCCTGTTGAAAAAATTCCATCTACCGGTTTACTTTTATGCCCTTGCCGCGATGCTTTTCTGGGGGCTGTCCTTCATCTGGAGTTCGGTGCTTCTTCAGCATTACCAGCCGGTCACCATTATTTTTGTCAGGCTCATCATTTCCTCTGCATTTTTGTTTGCCATCATCCATTTTTTCTGGCCTGACGAAAGGATCGACAGAAAGGATTACAAGCTTGTCCTGCTTAGCGCCGTATTTAATCCATTCCTATATTTCCTGGGTGAAAATTACGGATTAAAATACTCGACACCGACCATTTCGGCAGTGATCATCGCCACCATACCGGTGTTTTCGCCGCTGATCGCCTACCTGAGTTTCAGGGAAAAACTAACCCCTGTTAATTTTGTCGGTATCGCGGTGTCGTTTGGTGGCGTCATTCTCATGCTGATCACCGGTAATTTCACATTAGCTGCGGATATACGCGGGGTTCTATTTCTTTTCGGGGCTGTTTTCGCTGCGCTGCTTTATTCGGTCACCCTTCGTAAACTGACTGCAAAATACTCGGCCCTGGTGCTCATTGCCTGGCAGAACCTTATCGGTATCTTCCTCTTTTTACCATTCTTCCTGCTGTTTGAAGCAAAATCGATCACTGAGGTCACCATCACCGGAGAAATCATCATTTCGATGCTGCTGCTGGCCATCCTCGCATCATCAGTTTCATTTGTGTTTTTCGCTCATTCTGTTAAACTGCTGGGCATAAGCAAAACAAATATCTTCTCAAATCTGATTCCGGTTTTTACGGCCATTTTTTCCTTTTTTCTTCTTTCCGAGGAATTCACAGTTCACAAAATTGCAGGCATTCTGCTGGTAATCGGTGGGGTTTACCTTTCAGAAAGATCAAAAAAGCAGGGATAGCCCGCGAATTTTTATAGTATCTTTGTGTAATCTAACCAAAGCTAGCGTTACATGATTTTCAGACCCGAAAAACTACGGATGAAGGACCAGCGGATGAAGCCATTCATCGACCCGGATGAGATTTGGGGTTACATCAACACCACACCTGCTTCAAAGGAGCACGTAAGGGAAGTGATCGCCAAATCACTTGATAAAAACCGGCTTACCCTTGCTGAAACAGCTGTCCTTATCAATGCAACCGATCCGGAGCTGATTGAAGAGATCAAACAGGGAGCGCGTAAACTGAAGGAGAAGGTATACGGGCAGCGCATTGTCCTGTTTGCCCCATTGTATATTGGGAACCTGTGCACGAATAACTGTGCCTACTGCGGTTTTAAGGCCTCCAATAAGCAAGTCAAACGCGTCACCCTCGATCATGACGACCTTGTTGCCCAGGTTAAAGCACTGGAGGATACCGGGCAAAAACGTTTGATCCTGGTTTTCGGGGAGCATCCGAAGTATGATGCCAATTTTATTGCCGACAGTGTGCGAACAGTTTATTCGGTAAAAAGCGGTCCAGGTGAAATCAGGCGGGTGAACATCAACGCGGCACCCCTCGATGTGGACGGTTTCAGGATCATCAAGGATTCAAAAATAGGAACATACCAGATATTCCAGGAAACTTACCACCAGGAGACTTATACGAAAGTCCACCTGGGAGGCATGAAAAGAAATTATGAATGGCGGCTTACCGCGCTCGACCGCGCCCAGGAGGCCGGCATCGACGATGTGGGGATCGGAGCCCTTTTCGGACTCTACGACTGGCGGTTCGAAGTTCTCGGACTGGTTCGTCATACCAACCATTTTGAAGCGGTCTACAATGTCGGGCCGCATACTATCTCATTTCCAAGGATCCAGTATGCCTCTCAGCTTAACATCGACAAATCACATATCGTAACTGATGCCGAGTTTACCCGCCTCGTAGCCATCCTTCGCCTGGCCGTTCCCTATACTGGTTTGATACTTACAGCACGCGAATCAGCGGCGATCCGGGATGAGATTATGCAATTCGGTGTTTCCCAGATTGACGGCGGAACAAATATTGAAATGGGCGGTTATTCAAAAAGAAAGGAAAACGAGGACCAGGATATCGATCTCGAACAGTTCCAGATCAACGATAACCGCAGTCTGAACGAGATCATGGATGAACTGATAGGGAACAAATATATCCCATCGTTTTGCACGGCTTGTTACAGGCTGGGAAGAACAGGCGAGCATTTCATGGAGTTTTCCGTTCCGGGATTCATCAAGCGGTTCTGCCAGCCCAATGCCTTGTTAACCTTGGCAGAATACCTTGAAGACTATGCCCCATCCGAAACGAAGATCAAGGGATACCAGTTGCTCCAGGAAAAACTGGATGAAATTGATGATGTGACATTCAAGGAAAAACTGGTCAGCAAGATCAACCAGGTAAAGGAAGGCAAACGCGACCTCTATTTCTGAAAAACATACACTATGAAAGAAGTCAGAATCATTGGATTGTTGATCACCGACCGCATCAAGGAAGCGGGCCGCACCCAGCAGGCGCTAACAAAGTATGCCCGTGTCATTAAATCGAGACTGGGATTTCATGAGGTCTCAGAGGAGGTATGCAGCCGGGTAGGCATCATCATTCTTCACCTTTCCGGAGATCCCGGGGAGTGTCACAATCTTGAACAGGAACTCTCCCTGATTGGGGGACTCGAAATACAGCGCATGGTTTTCAGCCTTTAATCAGGGGTGGATGAATAACTTATCCAGAAAGAATTTAAATAAAGAATTCCAGGCTCATTATCTGGGTTCTTCGCTGCCCGGCGTGAGACTGGGTTTCACGTTGATGCTCCTGACATTCTCCTTTTTTGCATTATTCAACACTTTTGTTTTTCCCGGTTCACCTGAGCAGCTGTTTTACAACAGATACTGGATCATTTCTCCATTGTTAATCTTAGCTGTTGTGGTTACGTACATTCCGGCGCTTCACAAATGGCTCCAGCCGATCTACATCGGCCTGAACGTTTGCATAGCTCTGGTTATTTTCTATATCGGGATTACCTCATCGCCCTTGCTCAATGGCTTTGAATCATACTACTCCTGGGTCATGCTGGTGATCATCGGGTTCTTCATCTTCTTCAGGATGCCATTAAACATCACGATCATAATAGCCGGGATACAGTTTTTAGGATTTGTGCTGGCCACCCTGCTGAATGGTTCATACCAGCATAATCCATTCAGCTTTTTCAATAATATGTTCCATGTCGTTACAGTTTACTTATTTGGTTTCATCATGGTATTCATGTTCAGAAAGTTAAACTGGAAAAATTTTCTTCATGCCAAGGCACATTCAGAAAATTACAAGAAAATGTTACTTGAGGTCAAAGAGCGCAAACAAACGGAACAATTACTCCAGCAATCCGAGTTCATGTACATCAATACCATTAACTCCATCCCCGACTGGATTTATGTAGTGGATAAAGATCTGCGGTTTGTCATATTGAACACCTCATTGCAGGAGGAACATCTCAGGCAGGGGTTTCCGGTCAACTGCATCGGCAAGAAAATCACCCGGGTATATCCATATATCCCTGAATCAACGCTGGATGAGATAAACCAGGTTTTTAAAACCGGGCAAATCCTGATCGGGGAACAGCAGTTTTTTCTCCGTGACAAGACCATCTTTGGGGAGACCCGAAAGGTACCAATCTTCAAGGAAAATGAAGTGTATCAGGTGATGACAATCATGCGGAACCGTTCCAAAGAAAAAGAGATCGAGGAGCTGAAACAGAAAAACTTTGAACAAAAGGAGATCATGCTGCGCGAAATCCATCACCGGGTGAAGAACAACCTGGCCATCGTGATCAGCCTGCTTAACCTGCAGCTTAGGAATAACAATGACCCTGAACTTCAGCGCGTAATCTGCGACATTGAAATGCGTATCCGGTCGATGGCATTGATCCATGAACATCTTTACCGTTCTGATAACCTCGACCGGATCCCGCTGGCATCCTATCTTCGTTCACTCCTGGGGATAATTATGGGAGCCTTCAGCGAACACAAAATCAGTATGGTTCATCAACTTGAAACCTTTGATGTAAGCATCGAAATTGCACTCCCACTGGGATTAATTGCCAATGAACTGATCACAAATGCCTACAAATATGCGTTTCCCGGCATCATCAACGGGGAGATACAAGTCAATTTAACCAAAGAGTTTAACGACCAGTACGCACTCATCATTAAGGATAATGGCGTGGGACTTCCTGCATCGTTTTCAATGGATTCGGACAAGTCGCTTGGTTTGTTCATCGTAAGGCTGCTGGTAGAACAACTGGGTGGGAGTATTGAAATAGACCGTCAGAACGGTACTGCATTTACAATCCGGTTCATGAATTCAACTGTGAAAAAAAACGAAGTTTTAATGAATTAACAACGATGAAAGAGATTTGGATTCTGGGTATTTATATTACCGACAGGGTGAAAGAGGTTTCGGATGTTCAATCCATCCTCACAAAATTCGGCTGCACCATAAAAACACGACTTGGCCTTCACGAAGTTAAGGATGATTTTTGTGCACGAAGCGGGTTGATCATCCTGGAACTGACCGGTTCACGTGATGAATTCGTAAAACTGGAGAATGCCCTGCTCAGGGTGGAAGGTTTGTCCGTCAGAAAAATGGTGTTCGAAGAAGAATGAGAGCGTGCGCCATGCGATGCAGGGTCCCTGTTAAACGAGGGTCACCCTTGTCCCGCCATTATCAATTCCCAGCATCGTGGTTTTTGTGATGATCGTATCCTTGCCTGACCTTTCAACGAAATGAATTGCGGCCCTGACTTTTGGGCCCATGCTGCCATCAGGGAACTGTCCTTCCTCAAGGTAGCGTTTGGCTTCAGCAATGGTCATGCGATCGAGTGATTTCTCCTGTGGCGTGTTGTAGTTTATGCAAACTTTTGGCACATCGGTGAGAATGAAAAATTTGTCGGCATTGATCTGCGAGGCAAGCAGTGCGCTGGCTAAATCCTTGTCAATAACGGCATCGATTCCCTGAAGTTTATTGGGCTCGACATAAAAAACAGGAATGCCTCCTCCCCCGACGGCTATGGCGATTTGTCCGCCCCGGGCAATCGATTCAATGGTTTTTTTATTAATGATGACCAGCGGTGTAGGCGAAGCGACAACTTTCCTCCAGCCCCGTCCGCGAGGATCCTCCTTAAATACAGATCCTGTTTCTTTGGTCATCTTTAGGGATTCATCTTTGGTATAGTAAGGTCCTACCGGTTTTGTCGGTTTCTGAAATGCAGGATCATCCTTGTTAACCAGCACCTGGGTTGTGATGGTAATGATGTCGCGCTCCATGTCATGGATCTCCAATACATTTTTAAGCTGCTGTTCAATGATATAACCGATAAATCCCTGTGAATAGGCAACACAGATATCCAGCGGCATTTCAGGTATCCCGAACATTTTGTATCCGGCTGAATTGGCGAGCATGATGTTGCCAACCTGCGGGCCGTTACCATGGGTGATCACAATATTATAATCACGCTTGATCAATTTGATCAGGCTTTCAGCAGTTGCAAAAGCATTGGTTTCCTGCTCATCAATAGTACCTTTTTGATCACCCCGTAACAGTGCATTACCACCGAGGGCAACAACAGCAAGTTTCTTCATGCGAATTTTGATTAAAAGGCAAAAGTAGAAAATTTTTCGGATCTTTGACTACCTTCGCGTCGCAATGAAATCCCAGAAAAAAGCCTACTTATTTGCCATAGCGGCTATCGCCTGCTGGTCGACCATCGGTTCGGCATTCAAGATCTCGCTGCGATACCTGGATCCGCTCGATTTACTTTTCTTTTCATCGCTTGTAGCCTGCATTGCGCTTTTCGCAATTCTTGTCATCCAGGGAAAACTTCCGCTTCTGAAAAAACTGACCATCAAAGAGGTGATGCTGTCAGCATTTCTTGGTTTGCTTAATCCCTTCCTTTACTATATTGTGCTCCTGGAGGCCTATGATATGCTCCAGGCGCAGGAAGCCGGAACCCTAAACTATATCTGGCCGTTGTTCCTGGTGTTGCTGTCGATCCCCATGCTGAAACAACACATCAGTTTCGGCAGTATTCTTGCCATCCTGATCAGTTTCACGGGGATCATCATCATTTCCACCCATCCCGAAATGGCCGCTGAAATGCCCGTCAGCCTTAAAGACCCCGACAGGGTGCTCGGGGTGCTCCTGGCCGTTGGAAGTGCTGTTTTCTGGGCACTTTACTGGATATTCAACATCAAGGATCAGCGGGAAGAGGTCAGCAAACTTTTTCTCAATTTCTGTTTCGGATTTCTATACACCCTGCTGGCAATGGCTGCTACATGTCACTTCCACTTCCCGCGCTGGCAAGGATTAACCGGCGCCGTGTATCTTGGATTGTTTGAAATGGGCATCACCTTCGTGCTTTGGCTGTATGCTCTGAAATTTTCGGCCACCACAGCAAAAGTTTCAAACCTGATCTATCTTTCGCCTTTTATATCACTGATAATCATACACTTTGTGGTAGGTGAAGCCATTCTGATATCAACACTGGTTGGCTTGGTCTTCATTGTAGGGGGAATCATCCTGCAACAATACCTCCGGCGGTGAGCAGGTTCAATGAATTACCGTTGCAAGTATGTTAAGAATCTCTTTCCTGCTAAACGGTTTTCCCAGGTAATAATCGCAGCCGTTTTCCAGGATTCGTTTCTGGTCAACTTTGAAGGTAAAGCCAGTCATCGCAATAATCGGCGTAAGGTGATTCGTTTCCAGCTTTTTAATTTCAGAGGCGGCCTCCAGTCCATTGATTCCCAGTCCAAGGTTAATGTCCATCAAAATTACATCATAGCTCTTCTCCCTGGCCTTTTCAATTGCATCCCTGCCATTCAGGGCAGCATCGATTTCGTAGTCATCTTTGCAGAATTCATTGGTCAGAAATACATTGTCCTCGTTATCCTCTACAAGAAGGATCAGTGTCTTAATCTTTTTAGCTGCGGTTGCCGGTTGTTTTGTTTTCGCAGGAAGAGCCTCCGCGATAAATGGTTTCTCCACGATTTGTGGTTGAGGTCCGGCTTCAGGTAACCTGATAATAAAGACAGAACCTTGTCCGATCTCACTTTCGAGGAGGAGCTCTCCATTGAACAGCTCGATGATTTTCCTGGCAATGGTGAGTCCCAGTCCGGTTCCTTCGTAACTCCTGCTGTATCCACCGCTTACCTGTCGAAACGATTCAAAAATAACCTGGTGGTATTCCGGTGCAATTCCGATTCCTGTATCGGTGATCCTGATCTCGATCATGGGGCGGCTGCCGGCCAGCACGTGATCCGATTCAACAGTGACAAGGCCCCTGTCCGTGAATTTAATGGCATTATTCAGCAGTTCACCCATTGCCTTTTCGAATAACCGCATGTCGACTGCAGCAATCACCGGGTGTATTGGATTATATGACAATGAAAGTCGCTTCTGTTCGGCCATGGGGAGAACCTTTTCAATGATCCCACTGATGGATGGTTCTAATCCGCAAACCACCAGCGACAATGGTTCACTCCCTGTTTGAAGTTGGGTTAATTTCAAAATATCATCGAGTGTTTTCAGCAGCCGGTCGCCTGAAGTCCTGATCCTTTCAGCCATGTGCCGGATATCCTCTTCAGCCGATTCGTTGCTTATTATGGAGGAAAAACCAAGGATGGCATTTAATGGTGTTCTTACTTCATGGCTCATGTTCATCATCAGCGATGATTTGACCATATTGGATTCCTCAGCGCGCTTTTCGGCCGCGGTGCGGATTGCAAGTTCCTCCTTGAGCCTCTCCTCCGTTCGTTTGCGTTCTGTAATATCCCGAAGGATGATCAGCACATGCTGTTCATTGTTATAGTTGAATAGAGATAGCTTTACATCCATGTTGAAGGTGGTCCCATCCTTTTTCAAACCGATTGTTTCATATTCAAACGGCACGGAGGATTGAACAGTTCGTTTTTCAATGTACCCTTCGATCCTCGCTCTTTCACCGGTGGAAACCAGGTTAAGGATCGACGTGTTGATCAACTCATCCTGGGATTCATAAGCAAAAAGTGCAACATAGGCAGGATTTACGAACTCATGTCTACCGTGGATCGCTACACCGATGGCGTCCGTTGAATTCTCCCAGACTGCCCTGAATTTTGCTTCGCTCTCTATCTGCGCCGCTGATGCACGTTTTCGTTCGCGGCGGACCTGTGCATCGGCTATTTCACGGCCAACGGCAGGCGCCAGCCGGATCAGGTTGTCCTTCATGAGGTAATCCTGGGCCCCCGACTTCATCATCACCACGGCAGTGGTTTCTCCAATAGTGCCTGAAACAACAATGAAAGGAATATCCTTCCCTGAATCCTGCAATACTTTCAATGAATCATGGGCGGTAAACTGGGGAAGACTGAAATCGGAGATCACAATATCCCATTCTTCCTGTTCCAGTGCGACAGCCATTTCAGCCTGAGATTCAACCCTTTTAAATATCACTTCATAGTTGGCCTTTTGCAATTGCCTGATCACCAGTGCACCATCGCTTTCGTTGTCTTCGACCAAGAGAACCTTCAGTGAATTTTGCATATATTAAATTGCTAGTAATTTTATTTCATCGGTCAATCGGAATATCCATGATTTTCAAATGCTGGTGAAGTGCGCTGAAAGCTATCGGCTTTTCAAGGGCGGTGTTTCATTGATAACCAGCCAATAAAGTCCCAGCTGTTTGATAGCCTCGGAAAACTGGTGGAAATCTACCGGTTTACGAATATAGCTGTTAACCCCAAGATCATAACTGGCCGCAAGGTCCTGTTCTTCCTTTGAGGAGGTAAGGATTACAACAAGCAGGCGCCGGGTAAGGTCGTTTCCGCGGATCGTCCGTAATACCTCCAGCCCGTCGATGATGGGCAATTTGAGATCGAGCAGAATCAGGGTTGGCTGCTGTGAAATATCCCGTCCCTCAAAATCACCGGTTCCGAAAAGGTAATCCAGGGCTTCCTTCCCATCCTCAACATCTGATTGCAAAAAAGCAGATGCGTGCATTTAACGGGATGTTATCAGCGGAATTTAACTTATCCTTGGAAGAAACGTTAAAGCTCCTCTCCTCGTTCAAGTTCTTTACTTTGGCTGAAAGCTTAGGCGGAGTTGAATCGTTAGTTAGCCATCCTGCAACAATGACCCATGCCATCGTCCCCAA
>CAZPWZ010000065.1:0-9181 GCA_964590675.1 uncultured Draconibacterium sp. | reverse complement strand
TTGGAGCGTGTCGACACTACTTCAGGGGAAATCAGACCGCAAACCGAATGGAGCTGGTACACATTGGCATTTCCACCTGGTTTGCATATAGTTATTGTATGGTATGATCCTCCCGGAGGAACACAGATCAACTCGCTGAGCGGATGCGACGGGCCACAGTCGACCTGGAAATAGTGACCCGGCGGGGCAGCGCCATCAATGGTCACATAAAATCCGATTGCATTTTCATCGATCTTTACAGAGAAGGAGATACACCGGTCAGAGCCTCCGGCTGCACAGCATTTGCCCAGTCTTTCGATGGAGGGGCTGGTCCAAATGCTATCGCAATTTCCATCAAGGTTTACAAAAAAATGGGGTACCTGATCCTGGCAAACGGCACATCCGCACTGACCAAGCACATTGATAACCTGTATGCAGTCCGAAATATTGCCGGCGGCATCAGTAGCGCGATAGGTCCTTTCGACCGAGGTGGGACAAAAACCCGGTAACAGGCCAAGACCAACATAATTGTCATTCAAATGTACCACGGAGGCCGTGCCACAATTATCGCCGGCCGTGACCAGTGAGATGTTCGGCTCGGGAATATCGCTTGGACAGGCTACAGAGACATTGACCGGACAGGTAATAACAGGAGGGACATCGTCGGTGACATTGACTGTAATATTACATGCAACCATGTGCCCGGAAGCATCTGTCAACGTCCATGTTATAACATTGACCCCCAATGGAATATGAGCATTTGCAAGGGTAGACGTGTTATTAAAACTATTGACAAGGACGGCTCCTGCAGGACAATTATCGCTGAAGGCAGGATTGAATTCACTGCCCTGGACAACATAATAGCAGCCGGAGGGACTTGTTCCACGGCTGAAAGGGCTTCCAGCGAGGCAAGTGATGACAGGGTTTTGCGTATCGATTACCTGCACCGTAAAAGAACACTCACTGGTCAGGCCATTCCCGTCGGTTGCAACGGCCCTGACAATGGTTGAACCAACCTGGAAATTATTTGGAAAGGTGATCAGACTGGCACCAATATAATATGCGATAGTGATGGGAGGAATGCCCGAAGCCGTTGCCGTGAAGCTCAGGCTGGAATAGCAAACGCCGGGCTGGGCAGGGTAAGGATTTGCCGGAACCGGGCAGGTAATCACAGGGGGCTGGTTACCCGGGCCTGAAGCGAGAATGTTTTTTCCTGCCACGGAGACCACCGGGAGAAACATCATGAAGCATGCTGCAATGAAGGCGCTATTCCGGCTGAGGACAGCGAAAAACTGCTGAGACAAAAAGCCCCAAGTGTTATCCAACACCGATGGTTTCAATATAGTAAATGCTTAAATGAAATTGCCCGGATACGAAATCCGCTCAGGTATATTCAAAGGGCATGCCATAAAATGGATTACATATAACTGTACATTCCATATGGGCGGCTAATGCTGCAACAAGGATGGGAAGTAACAACCTGGGACCAGGAAAAAAAAGTTATTTTCGGGATTATTAATGCGGGAAAAAGGTCATAAAAACGCACACATGTGCGAAATCAGGATTGGTCGTCGTGCTTATGAATGGTGATATTGTATTTCTCCATTTTCCGGATCAATGCATCACGGGAAATGCCGAGGATACTGGCGGAAGCTTTCTGATTATAATCCTGTTTTTTAAGAACATCCCGGATTAAGGCAATTTCAGCATCAGCCAGTGTGCCTGCAAATTGTGCAGCAGCAACCGGTTGCTTTCGCCCTGTTTTCAGCGGAAAATCTTCCGGGCCAAGTGTGCCACCCTTAGATAGTATCACCGCGCGCTCAACCATATTTTTCAATTCCCTGACATTCCCCGGAAAATCATATTGCATCAACGAAGGGATGACCTCGTTTTCAATGACGGGAATCGGCCGGTTAATTTTCCGGGAAAAATCATCCGTAAAATGGTGAAGCAGCGGTTCAATATCTTCAGGCCGCTCCCGAAGAGGGGGTATATGAATGTGCAGGGTATTCAGCCTATGCAGCAGGTCAAGCCTGAATTTTTTTTCTCCTACCAGCTGGTCCAGGTCGTGGTTAGTTGCAGAAATTATCCGGAAGTCGGTAAATACAGGCTCGGTATCTCCTACCCTTGTGATCCGTTTTTCTTCTATTGCTCTTAGAACCTTTGATTGGAGAGACAAAGGCATATCAGCAATTTCATCTAAAAATAAGGTTCCATGATCACAAATCTCGAAGAATCCCTTTTTATCGGTGGCCGCACCGGTAAAGGAGCCCTTTTTATGTCCAAAGAACTCGCTTTCAATCAGTGACTCAGTAACAGAACTGCTGTTTACGGCATAAAGTAAACCATCCTTGCGGCTGCTGGCAAAATGAATGATCCTGGCTATATTCTCCTTCCCTGTGCCACTTTCGCCGGTAATCAGTACATGGGTATCAGGATAATTGGCTGCAGTCATCGCCAGGTCGAGCACATTCCTGATCCCTTTGCTTACCCCGATCATGTGTCTTTCAATACGCTCCTCGAGGGTTTTTGAAATGAGTGAACTCTTCTCTTCCACTTGTCTTAAACGCTGTTGCAAGAGGATAAATTTCTGGGTGCGCTCAATCGCAATCCGGATATCGAGCTGCCGGAATGGTTTACGCAGGTAATCAATGGCTCCCAATCGCATGGCGCTGATCACCGTATCCATGTCACCATGTGCCGAAACAACAATGACTTCAACTGAAGGATATTTTATCTTCACCTCCTTCAGGATATCGAGCCCGCTGATGCCTGGCAGCCTGACATCCAGTATCAGTAAGTCAATTGGTTGACTGGCAAGCATTGCCATTCCAACCTGCCCGGTATTTGCAATATATGCCTGGAATCCACGGATCGTGAAAAACTCCTCAAGCTCTTCAGTAAACTGGCGCTCATCGTCAAGGATCAGGACACTAAGTTTGTTCGTCATGGCTGAATATCTGAATGACCAGGGGCAGGCAGAATTATCCTGACCGTGGTCCCGGTTAAGATTTTACTTGAAATATCAAGAACTCCATTCATCTCCTTGATAATTCCGAACGAGATGGAAAGTCCAAGACCAGTTCCCTTGCCAGCCTCCTTTGTAGTATGAAACGGCAGCATCACCATATCCAGTTCCTGGGGCTTGATCCCGATGCCGTTATCGCTGACATCAACCAGGTATTTCGTTTTGTCACGATAGCTCTTCAACCTGATCATTTTCTTTAACTCCTGATCGCCCTTGAGAAACCGCTCTTCTACCGCATCCTTGGCATTGATAAGTAAATTCAGGATGACCTGCTCAAATTTATAGGTGTTGCCCATGACCGGAAGCAACGATTCATCCTGTTCGAGGATGAGTTCAATTCCCTTATGCGACAACTGCCCTGAAATCATAGATACCGCATTCCGGATACTTTCATTTAAGTTGAATTCCGATTGCAGGTCGCTGTCATTGGTGCGTGAAAAGGTCCGGATATGATCAATTATATAGTCGATACGCGATATGTTCTGGAATATCTTTTCAGCCTTTTTATGCAGGTACTCCGGATTGACCCTGTTGTTCAAAACCTCATGAAGCAGGTTTTCAAGGCCGATGGAAATGATATTCAGCGGTTGGTTTATCTCATGGGCGATGCCGGCTGCCATTTCTCCCAAACCAGCAAGCCTTTCAGTATGGATAAGCTGATGTTCCATCTTTTTGCGCTCGGTGATATCGCGGATGATGGTCATGAGTGCCTGCTTTTCACCGTCGTCATTAAAAATCAGCGTGGTACTGACTTCGGCTATGAATTGATTCTGGTCGGCGCGGTTCAAAGTAAACTCAACATTCTGGGTCAGGCCTTCAGCATTGGTTTTTTCAATTAACTGGTGCAGCCGTTCATGTTCTTCTATGGGAAACAGGGTGACAATGTGCTTGTCAATAAATTCACTTTTTTCCTTGATATCGAAGACCTTCAGTGCCCTGGCAGAAATTTCAGTAATCAGGCCATTCACTTTCATGATAATGATGCCTTCAGGCGATGCATCGAGCAGCAGCCGGTACATTTTCTCAGATTCCCTGATCCGCTGCTTTTGCTGGTAAAGTTCAAGCAGTATGGTAATTTTACTAACCAGGATGTTCCGGTGAAAGGGCTTTATGATGAAGTCGATGATCCCAAGCTGATAGTAATCCTCGATGTGGAGTTCATGAAATGTATATGCCGTCACAAAAATGACAGGTACCAGGTCGCGTGACTTGTCGGCATGTATAAGCCTTACCAGCTCCTGTCCTCCCATGATGGGCATCTCCATGTCGATCAGCGCAAGTGCCAGGTCATGTCCCTTGATTTTTTCCAGTGCCTCCATCCCGGAAGTTGCTGTAATCACATTGACATTCAATTTCCTGATTGCATTTTCAATGATCAGGATGTTCGCCTCAATGTCATCAACGACCAATATTGTAGGAAGCCGGTTTGTTTCCATTTCCATTTCCAGGATCCAATGAATTCCAAAAATAATGTTTTTAAGGATCAAACCTCAAGAAACTTATTCCTGTTAGTCCACAAACCGGGAAAAACCAGGTGTTTGGTTGAAAGCCAGCTTACCTGACGGGCCAGTGGAAATAAAGTAGCCTTCGGTCCCGGGATGGCGTTTCAAAAATTCCAGTGACCGCTCCACCCCCATCACCATGCAAGCTGTGGCATAGGCATCAGCACTCATGCAATCGTCGGCCAGAATCGTTACGCTGAGCAGATTATGCTGAACCGGGTATCCCGTTGAAGGATCGATGGTATGTGCATATTTCTTGCCGTCCTGTTCAAAAAATTTGCGATAATTTCCGGAAGTGGCGGCCGACATTCCTTCAAGCATGATACGCTGCTGTACAACCTGCGCTGCGGAATCGTTTTCTGCTGGTCTTTCAATCCCGATGATCCACGGAGTATTGCCGGCCTTTTTGCCCGCAGCACGCACCTCTCCGCCAATTTCGACCAGGTAATTGCGAATGCCGCGTTTCTCAAAAAGGAGGGCGACAAGATCGACGGTAAAACCCTGGGCAATCGCATTGAAGTCGAGCAGGACCCCGGGAAACCGTTTGATAACTTTCCTCCCCTCCAAAACCACGTTTTTATATCCGATGAAACGTTTTAAACTGTCGACCGTGGATGAGGGAAGATCCATCCCCTTTTTCCGGTAAAACCCCCAGCCCCTTACCAGCGGGCCAACCGTGGCATCAAATGCACCGCCGGTCTCCGCGGAGATCGCATTCGACCGGTTCAACAGGGTTACAAAAACATCGTTCACCTCGATATCTTCGCCAGCGTTCACCCTGCTGATCATCGATCCGGAATCATACAATGACGCCGTTCGGTCAACCAGTTCAAATACCGAGTCGATCTGGCGGAACATCGCCAGCGTATCACCTTCGCCAAAATACCTTATCATGAATGTAGTCCCCTGCACAAGTCCCGAATAGGTAACCTGATGATCAGTGCGGTCGGCGCATGACCAGACAAGGGCTGCCAGGATTAAAAAACCGGAATAAAGAGATTTTGTGCTCATGAGGCTATTTGGAAGAAGTTCTTGCAATACTGAATAAAAATGATCTGCAAACTGATTGTTCGCGATATTGCAAAGAAACTGAAAAAAACGCTTGATAAACACCTCTGCCCCTTTCGTGGGGCTCAAACTGTTCTGCACTATGCGCATATCGATTGATAAAGGTGGAAGTGGTGCCGCATTGCTATCAAAACCAGGATTTTTGAGTATCTTTATCCGGTTGTTTTGTGGGGCGGAGATCATAATGAAGATACCCATGCAAAAAAAACTGTTGCTGCTCATCACTTTAGTTGCGATTCTGCTGCATGGAATCACTTTAACTTATGCCGGTAATGATGCTGTTGTAAACTTTGTCAGGGTCTATTCAGGAAACCCCTCGGCCATTCGTGAAATCTTTATTCCGGAACCCGATCATTACTTCATTCTTACGGATAAAATTTCCGTATGGAACGACTCCATATGGGAAAAACCAGATCTAATTGTAAAACAGGATATCAGCCTTTTTTTCCCAATTGCAACGGATGATTATTGGTTTACAGTAAACACAGAATTAAACACATCTGACTTATACCGATTTAATCAAAACAGGATTGAAAAGATAAGATCCCCGTTTTCAAATGAGATACTGGCAATCCACTTTGAAAATAAGAATTTTGGAATATTTGCCGGATGGGGGGAATTATCTGTTTTTGAAAATAACGAGTTTATTAAAATCACGCCACCCCCGGCCTCCAAGGGTATAACTAAAGTGGGTGGCAGGAATAAAAACAGTTTCTGGCTGTTAAGTGAAGCAGGCGAACTATTCCATTGTAAAAACAAACGCTGCGAACGAATCCTTCCTGGTATAAGGGTTAAGGATTTTTTTATTTCAGACAATGACGTTGTATTGGTATTGACTGAGTCCGGGATTTTCAGAACAGGCAATAATCAACCGGTAAAAATCATTGAAAGTGATTTGATTTCCAAGGCGCACAAACTTGTTTGCACAGATCTAAATAACATTTGGGCGATCGGTGACAGCGGATTGATCCTGAATATTTACCACGGATTGATTAAAAAGATCGACCTCCGGATGAGTGAAAACCTGAGAGACATTGCTGTTACAAATGACAGCGAGATATGGATTGGCGGAGACAGGGGATTGATTTTATATTCAGGAAAAAAACAATTTCCTCCGAGCCCTGAGGATGCAGCCGGTTTTACAAAAGTTGATCTTTATGAATATGGTGGTTATGCCGACGATGAATATGGTGTTGCCATTGCTGATTTTAATTCCGACAACAAAAAGGACATATATACTGTCTGCATATTTAACCAGGACAGGATGTATGTTAATTACATGGATTCGGACAGGAAGGATTTAATAAACCCGGGATTCAAGGATGAAGCGGTAAACAGAGGGGCAACCGGGTTCACGAAAAACCATAAACTTGCCAACACTTCCGAACTCCACCTGGGGGTGGCTGCTTCCGACATTGACAACGACGGGGACCAGGACATTTACCTGTGTTCGCTGAATGGGAAAAACAAGCTTTTGATAAACAATGGCAAAGGCTATTTCAGGGATGTTTCCGATCAAAAAGACCGCGCCTGCGAAGATCTTAAAAGATCAAACACAGCAGCATTTGCGGATGCAGACAATGACGGGGATCTCGACCTTTTTGTGACCAGCGAAAATGCATCCAACAAACTTTATCTCAACGATGGCACCGGGCATTTTAAAGATGTGACTGCATCGGCAGGCCTGTCATCCACAAAAGGCGGAATGTGTGCGTCATTTGCCGATATCAACCATGATGGCCTTGCTGATCTTTGCGTTTCATTCTGGTTTTCGGTTAATAAAATCTACCGCAATGAAAGTCATGGCCAGACCGTCAAATTTCGGGATATCACTTCACAAACGGACCTGGCTATGGCAGAACCTTCAAAAAGCAATGCCGTTGCATTTGCTGATATCAATAATGATGGCAACACCGATCTCTGCATTACGAGCCGGAATGCTCCCAATAAAATATACCTCAATGATGGCACCGGAATTTTCAGAGATGTAACCAGGAAGTATCTTCCAGATAAAATATTTCTTTGCAACGGTGCTGTATTCGCAGATTTCGACCTTGATGGGTACCTGGATTTGTACCTGTCCAATGTCGGAGAAAATATATTCTATAAAAGCATCGGTGGGAAATCTTTTATTGACGCCACTGCGTTTTTCGGGGCAGAGCAAAACGGTTACAGCACGGGATGTTCGGTTGGAGATATTGACAATGACGGAGATCCTGACTTGTATGTGGCCAACTACATCGACGGAAACAGTTCCTTGTTTATTAACAACAATGAAGAAAGAAATTCGGTCATTTTCATTCTTCATGGAACAAAATCAAACCGGGATGCGATTGGAGCAAAGGTTTTTCTTTACTCGGTTGATCCATCCAGCAGGATTAAAAAGATTAGAGGATTCCGGGAGATTAACGGAGGATCGGGGTATGGATCTGTATCAGCAAAAGAGATTATCTTTGGTATATCCCGCCATGAAAAATATTCGGCGACCGTCATTTTCCCGGCCTCTGGTAAAAAATTTGAAATTTCCGAAGTCCGTCCCGGAGACCGGATCCACATTGATGAGGAACTCCGGTTTGAAGGCACTGTTTCCCTGGCACAGAAAGCAATAAACCGATTCTTTATCGACAATGAAAAAAGGATTGAATCATTTAAATTTCTTATTATCATCGCATTAATGTCACTTTCCATTTATTTCCAGCGAACTCGGGCTGTCATCCCCGCCAAGGCATTGATCTTCATTTACTGTTTCATCTTCCTTATATTCCTGATTTCAAACAGGGCACTTGTTTATGAAACCTTTGCCATCTCCTTTTCTATTCAGGCCGGTGTTGTATTAACAAGTTTGTTGATTTTACACCTGCTTTCAGAACGGATTCTGTGGAAACGAAATGCTCAGCAGGAAATGCAGGAAGTGCGCGAAAGCATTTCACGTGATCTCCATGATGACCTGGCCTCAACACTCGGAAGTATTTCAATTTATGGTAACATGCTGAAAAAATTCGGATTTTCGCAGGCGTCGGACCATCAGGAAATCTCAGGGAAGATTGCTGAACTCTCTCAGTCCGCACTTCAGTCAATTACAGATATAATTTGGATGACAACGCCAAAGCACGATTCGCTGAAAAGTCTTTTGTCCAAAACCAGGAATTATTACTTTGAATTATTCCATGATAACAATATCCGGTTTTCAGCAGAAATTGAAATGAAAGGAGACGATATTGTCTTATCAGATAAGTCAAGGCACAATATCTTTTTAATCCTGAAGGAAATTGCAAACAACATCATACGTCATTCAAAAGCAGACCGGGTCGAGTTGAGAGCCAATATCAGCGGAGGTAATTGTATGATCGAAGTTGCTGATAATGGTTCCGGTTTTGATCCCGAAATCCTGGCTGAAAATTATAATCAGGGGAACGGGTTGACGAATATCCGGCGCAGGGCCATGGAATCGGCAATCCAGCTGACCATTAATACAGCTGTCGGAGTTGGAACGCGTATTACCATGAACTTTAAAATAGCACAATCAGGTCATTGACCGGATAGCAGGGAACTCTTAACTTGCGTACAATTTTTCCAGATGAATATTTCTGTCGGCATAGTGGAA